>JAUIKQ010000008.1 GCA_030430655.1 Chlamydiia bacterium | reverse complement strand
AAATGCCCCCTTCATTTCCCCTACTTTCTCGCAAGTGTAAGCATTTTTTTAGAAAAAGCAACTAATTTAGATAAAAATCTGCCGAATTTAAGCAAAATGTTCTATCATGGTCACGACTTAAAGAACGGGGTGTGGCCTCTTTGCCAGGTTAAATCGGAAAAAAGCAAAATGATTCGTATTTATTATAAAAAAAGTGCTAACGAAGCTTTTCAAATCATAGACGAGCCCAAAGAAGGGTGCTGGATCCATGTTGATAATGCCACGACAGATGATATCAACCAGATAAGCCAGCTCATTGAGCTTAATTACACCGATATTTATGACTGTCTGGATAAATATGAAATTCCTAGAATTGAGCGAATCAAAGAAGACGTCATTATTTTTACAAGGCACCCAGCTCCCTTAGAAGAAAACAACGGGCTCTATACCACAACATTTACCATTATCTTAACTAAAAATTATGTTATTACTGTCAGCCCGATTAGAAGTCTGCTTGTAGAAAATTTTACGGCGCAAGGGCCAAGGCTCCTTCCCTCGCAAAAATCTAAGTTCCTCATTTACATGCTCCTCAAGATCACGCAGGAATACACGTTGCAGACAAAAAAAATCCGCCTCAGCGTCCTACAGCAGGGGAAAAAAATGAATCAAAACCAGATTGCGACGAATGATATCAACTATCTCATCCTCAACGAAGAAGTTTTAAACCAGTATTTGTCCGCTCTAAAGCCTATGCGCAAGGTTCTGGAAGCGATTACTTCGGGACGCTACACATTTCTTTATGAAAAAGACCAGGATTTATTGGAAGACTTGTTGCATGCAAGCATTCAGTCAGAAGACTTATGTACAATAAACTTGCGCAGCTTGCGCAGTTTAAGAGATGGATGCCAAATTATTTTTACAAATAAGCTCAACAGAACCATTAAGCTACTCACCGCGCTTACCATTATCCTTAGCATTCCAACCATGATTGCGAGTTTATATGGCATGAACGTCGCACTTCCTTTAGCCAACGCTCCCTTTGCCTTCTCAGGCATCTTGCTTTTTATTGGTATCATTTCTTTTGTTTCAGTCTTTATTTTTCAGCGCAAGCGATGGCTCTAATCCAGGATTTGTTCTTTCAGTCTCGCCCTTGCACAGCACTTATTTTAAAAAAGCAGTTTGATTTGCACTTTCTGCCCTACATTGCTTTTGCATCAAAAGAGCAGAAGGAAGAAGTCGTGCAGCAAATCCATGCTTCCCCTATCCCTTTAGCTGCTAAGCGTTTTGGGGAGAAATACCACGACGCGATAGCCACAGGTTTTGTTCCTCCTGTGCAAATCCAATGGGTAAATAAGACTTTAGGCTATGGATTATTTAGTCGCGCTTTTCTTCCCGAAAATGCCTTTATTGGCTCCTATACCGGCTACATTACAACAACCAGTCCCTATCTCCATATTAATAATTACGCCTATAGCTACCCCACAAAGGACCTGCTGGGCCGCCAGCACATTATTGATGCAGAGCAAAACAGCAACCATTGCCATTTCATCAACCACAGTGCTCATCCAAACCTCAAGGCGCTTTATGCCTACCAAGGATCTCTTTATCATCTCATCTTAATTGCAAACCGCCCTATCGAGCCAAAAGAGCAGCTTTATTTCAATTACGGTCCCAATTACTGGAGGATTCGCTCGCCACCCATAAATCATAATAAAGCATAGTAAGTTGATGATTTTGCTCGCGCAGTCGGTCGACCTTTGCTCTTAAATCGCGCTTTTCCCTTTGGTCGTAGTGATTGCTCATGGACAAAGCCCATATCTTATTCTGTGCAGCCTGCCAGTTTTTGTGTGCAAATACCATTTCTTTCAGATCAAAGGCCTTTTCCTCATCATCTATGGCAAGTACACTAGGACACCATATTCCTAGTATGCTCCATGCAATTAAAGACACATTTACATACAGTCGATGCAGTACCTGGCAATCCTTAACATACTGCTGCATTTCCTCCCAAGACCATTGCCAAACGTTTTTAAGCAGCACAAGTCCAACCGCACAAAAACAAAAAAAATTCTCCCAGACTGCGGCCAAAAAAGAAAAAACCAGGCAAGCCACCGATTCGATAGCAGAAAAATACCCAGGCTGCAATCGACAGACATGCGCCCTGGCTACATAGTAACGGGTATAGACCATATCCTCTGGAATACGAAACCAACGAACGTTACTCAAGGAGTTCGCGTGGGCTGGGCTCGCTTGATCGTGGGCTGGATCGTGGGCTGTTTCTCAATTCTTCAAGCGCTTGATCAATCAAGCCCTCCTGCTTCTCCAGTGCACTATCTCTTCTGAGGTACGCAGGAGTGCTCCCATCTACTGAGAAAATCGGAGAGAAAAGCACAAGCGGATCGGTCTGCGCTTCTTTAGAAACACCTGCAAAACTCGTCTGTGTCGCCCGGCTGTTTTCGGCAGCCTGAGCAGCTGTAGCCTGGCAAGCAACTGAAGCCCGATCTATCGAGACGGGCTGCGCGATATCTCTATACTTTGATAAAGCAGTGATTGAACAGAAAGGAGACCTTATGGCATCGAAAGCGATCGTGGTAACAAGCACTAGCCCCTCACCTATCTCCAAAGCCCCTTTTTCTAAACAGGGCAAAACCTCGGCCCAATCCCAACGGGAAATATGCAATAAAGCACTCAAAGGCACATCTAAAGCACGCATAAACGTAAGAGCAAGTGCATAAAGAGCGCTAGTAACTAAATGCTTTGCTCTCTCCAAATCGCGAGTCGCTTCGCAGGCAAGGGCGATATAATGGCCTATACCACACTGCAGAAAAGCGGGACACTCTAGCTGTTTTACAGACACAGAAAACTCCTTACGTGCTATAGCAGAACGGAGTTCCTAGCAAATTGTGACACAGCGTCTTTATAATTACCCATCGCCTCTTCAGGAAAAGCCGCAGACGCAACTGCCGTTATCAGACCTACAACAGGAAATACCAAAAGCGGCTTTACGTTTTCACGAAGTGCCCCTAACTCCACAAGTGCCCTGTCTGCTTCACCTTTCAATGCAGATTCCATTAAACCAGATAATAAAAAAGGTACGCTAAATACCAGCATGAACAGGCTTGCAACAACCGCCAAGGCCATCTGAGCTACCACCGCCACGCGCTTCAACAAGGGATTCAATTCACCAACCGAATACCGATGCGCCAAGCAAAGAAGGCTACCCACAGGCCCGGGTGGCAAACAAAAAAGTGAACTTGCTGTTGATGTCATATTTCTCCTATATTCGTCTTATTAAAACAGGCTCCCACACCCCCCACGCAGTCAAGCCTCTCTCAACAGTGCACAAGTGCATCGCGACTAAGCTTACGTGAAGAGCGAAAAGAGTCACATCTTAGAAAAAAAGAGAAAAAAGATCAAGAGCTAATTAAGAGTGCAGAAGGATTTTCTAGCAGCAACTTTAATGTCTTTAAGTACTGCGCAGCGTCGCTTCCATCAATGACCCGGTGATCACTGGCAAGGGAAAGGACCATTGTTTTACCCGTGCTGATATTTCCCTCTTTTATGCTTACAGACTCCTGCATTCCACCAATAGCTAAAATAGCCGCCTGAGGTGGATTAATGACCGCCTGAAAGTGGCTGATACCAAACATCCCCAAGTTGGAAATAGTAAAAGACCCTCCCTGGTACTGCTGAGGGGTTAATTTCCCTTGCTTTGCTACTTTGACCAGCTGCTTGACTTCTTTCGAGATATGTCCCACATCTTTGTAATCGGCATAGCGTATAATAGGAGTAATCAGCCCACCCTCTACGCTCACAGCCACAGAAATATCAACAGTAAGAAAGCGAATAATCTTTCCTTTTTTTGAATTAAACCCGCTATTTACGGCAGGATGCTCCCGCAATGCAAGTGCAGCAGCCTTTATCATAAAGTCATTAAAGGTCACTTTTAGCCCTATTGCTTTAAGCTGCTCTCTTAATTCGATTAGGGGAAGCGCGCTAATACTCTGTTGCACATAAAAGTGCGGGATTGTGGCTTTAGATGCTTGCAAGCGATCGCCAACAGCTTGGCGCATGGGTGTTAACTCTTCTTCTGTGTATGTGCCTGAGGGGTATTTTGGCCTTTCTTGCCTTCCAAAAGTGACAATGGTATTAGGCTGCGCTCTTTCTAGGTCTTTACTGACAATCCGGTGGCCAGGCCCGCTCCCTTTTACAGTAGATAGATCCAGGCCCTGCTCCAAAGCCATTTTGCGCGCTAAAGGGCTTGCAATCACCTCTTGAGTTTTTGAAAAGTCTTCTATTTTTTCTAGAGGAGGAGCGGGCTCAAAAGCTGGCATTGAAGAAGAAGGGGCGGGCTTTGATGGGGCCAAAGCTTCGGGCGCATCTGGGGCTTTTGCCTCTTGAGGTTTTTTTTCTGGTGCTTTGGGCGTTGTTCCCTCTGGGGTATACCCCTCTATGCTCTCTTCACTCTCAGCTGTAAATATCGCAACCGGCTGATTTACAATCGCTGCATCGCCTGCTTGAACAAGAATGCGACGTAAATACCCTTCGTCTAAAGCATTATATTCAACAGTCGCTTTATCCGTGGCGACTTCAAATAGCAGATCCCCCTCTTTGACGTGGTCTCCCTCTTTTTGGTGCCAAGAAACAATTTTCCCCCCTTCCATTGTCGGAGAGAGTTTAGGCATCGTGAGTGTGAAAGGCATATCTCCTCCAGTATCAGCGCAAGGTTTCTTCAATAGCAGCGCAGATGCGCTCTAAGGTAGGTATCGATTCTTTCTCTAAGGGGCGAGAATAGGGTAAGGGCGTTTCCTTTTGACAAACACGCTGAACGGGCGCGTCTAAATGATCAAAACAGTGCTCTTGTAATAAAAAACCCACTTCTGCTCCCACTCCTGCAAAAATATGCCCTTCTTCCACAACAACCGCCCTGTGTGTTTTCCGCAAAGAGGCGACAAGGGTTTGCGTGTCCAGTGGCTTGATCGTCCTCAAATCAATCAGTTCAATCGCGATATTTTTTTTTGCAAAGAAAGCAACGGCTTCTTCACACAAATGGACCATTCGGCTATGCGTGATCAACGTGAGCGCGTCTCCCTCATGGCAAATAGCCGCCTTGCCAATAGGGACAAAATACTCTTCCTTTGGAATAGCCATCTTTCTGCCATAGTCAAGTTCATTTTCTAAGAATAGCACAGGGTTGTTATTTAAAATGGCAGACTTTAATAGCCCTTTTGCGTCATAAGGATTGCTGGGCGCTAAAACGATCAGACCTGGGAAATTGCCGTAAAGCGCTTCTACGCAATGGGAGTGTTGGCAAGAAACTTGCGCTGCAGCGCCATTAGGACCTCGCAGCACCAGCGGCACAGAAAAACGTCCGCCCGACATATAGTGCATTTTACACGCGTTAGAAATGATCTGGTCAAAAGCCACGAAGGAAAAGTTGAAGCTCATAAACTCCACAATAGGACGCAAACCTGTCATCGCTGCTCCAATACAAAGGCCTGCAAAACCATTTTCTGCAATAGGGGTGTCAATGACTCTTTTCGGTCCCCATTTGTCCAAGAGCCCCTTGGTGACTTTATACGCGCCATTGTACTCTGCCACTTCTTCTCCCATTACAAAGACGCGAGAGTCCTTTTCCATTTCTTCATCAATAGCTTGACGAATCGCTTCTCTCAGTTCTATTTCTTGCTTCATATTTATTTCCTAGCTTAAGGGGCAAACACCCCTTCTTCTAAAGTAGCAGTACTGGGCCAGGGACTTTTTTCTGCATAAGCAATCGCTTCTAGTACGCGCTCTTTTACTTGTTTCGATAGCCTTTCATATTCGTCTTGGTCTAGCCACTTTTGCTCAATTAGGTCATTTTTCAAATGCGTTATAGGATCTTTTTCTTTGCAAATCGCTAAATCCTCCTTACTCCGATACAAGGCGGGGTCCGAAATAGAGTGTCCTCTAAACCGCTCTGTCATCACTTCTACAAGCACTGGGCGAGACGTTTTTGCAACAAGTGCACCTAAATCGGAAAAGGCAGCAAAGGTGCTGCAATAATCCATTCCGTCCACAACAGCGCTCTTTATACCATAAGCTTTAGCTAAAGAGGGAGCAATAGGAGAGACGGCGATTGCACGACTGGCGTGGGTTCCCATTCCCCACTGATTGTTCTCAATCACGTAGAGGGCTGGGAGCTCCCAAAGCGCCGCTAAATTCAAAGACTCGTGCACAGCTCCCTGTGCTACCGCTCCATCTCCTAAAAAGCAGATAGAAAGTTTGTCTTGAGAAAGGTATTTGGAAGCAAAGGCAGCGCCTGTTGCGACAGGCACATGTCCCCCCACGATACCAAACCCCCCGAGCATATTGTCGCTATAAAGGTGCATCGACCCACCGCGCCCAAGGGCATTGCCCGTCTCCTTGCCAAAAAGCTCTGCCATCAAAGCATTGGGATCCTCTTCCATCAACAGCGCCAAGGCATGACAGCGGTAAGTTGTTGTCCACCAGTGCTTTAAGCCAATAGCGTTGACCGCGGCTGTTTGAATCGCTTCTTGCCCAATATAGGCATGAAAAAAACCTCCGATATGGCCATGTTGATAGGCAGATTCCGCGCGCACTTCAAAATGGCGAATAAGGAGCATTTGCAAAAGGGCTTTTAGCAAACCTTCCTTGCCTAAGCGCTCTATGATTGCCTGTTTATCGTATGAATACAGCGTGTCCATATTATCCTATTGCCAAGTTCATTTCGGTATAACGAAAATACGTAAAATAAATCAATGGAAGAAAGCCGTGTCGCGTTGTGTAGCAGGGCGTAAATGAGGATTATTCGTTACAGGAACGGCGCGATACTCTCCATCATCGGGAGTTTTATAGCACCCAACGGCCAAGAGAAGAGCGAAGAGAAAAATAGTTTTCCGCATATTACTTCTTCCTCGCCAAGGATTCTTTCATCTGGGCATAAGGAACAGCTCGGGCTTTTGCATTGTTAAATTCGTCTAAGTAGGCATTTGTCATGGCTTGATCGTGTAGCCAAATGCAGTTATGGCGGGAATTAGGTGTATGAGCGAGGGGATCTGCCGATAAAATCAGCAATCTGGGCTGCTTTTTTCCAAAAATACAGAAGCGGTAGTCTACAACCAAGGGCTTGCGCTTGCTTGAAGGTTTGAGAATCCGCAATGTTACTCCTGCTTCATCAAGTAGATCTAAAGGAGAGCGTTTTTGCCATTTAGCGTGATCGATAATCACTTCCACTTCCACTCCCCTATTTTTCGCGGCGGCCAAGGAATGGATGACCTTTCGGTCTGTAAGTCTGTGTACAATGAGGGCAATAGACTCTGTTTCGGCGTCTATTTTGTCCAAAAGAAAAGCGCGACTTTCAACGGACGTTCCAAAAAACGACGCGCTATTTGCGGACCAAACTAGAGAAGCGGACAAAAAAAGCAAAGACAAACAGACGCACCGAATAAACATAATCAACTCCTGTAAAAGACGCCAGTATACGAAAGTTGCGTTTTAAAGAAAATACGCTTAAGCTTAAGCGCATGAAAAAAATCGTCTACTACGATCTAGAAACTACGGGACTACGGCACCAAGAGGATCGCATTGTGGAGATCGCTGCTTATAGTCCGATGGATGACCAAACGTTTGTCAGCTTCGTTAATCCGGAAAGGGCGATCCCGGAAGAAGCGAGTCGGGTGCATGGGATCACGGATGATATGGTAGCGAGCGCGCCTACTTTTTCAAAAGCAGGCGAGGCCTTTTGTGAATTTTGCAAAAGCGGCAGCGTGCTCGTGGCGCACAATGGCGCGAGCTTCGACAAGCCCTTCTTAGAGGCGGAGTTGGAAAGAAATCGTCTAGCCATTCCTGAGTGGCGCCATGTAGATTCTTTAAAATGGGCGCGTAAATATAGAAGTGATTTGCCAAAGCACACCCTGCAATATTTGCGGGAAGTGTATGGCATTGCAGCGAACCAGGCGCATCGCGCTCTAGACGATGTCATGGTACTTTACCAAATCTTTTCCTCCATGATCGGAGATCTTGCACTGGAAGATGTGGTAAGGCTTGTCGATGAGGGCGCTCAAAGCATTCGCTCTATGCCTTTTGGCAAGCACAAAGGCAAGCCGCTGCATGAAGTGCCGAAAGGGTATCTCACTTGGCTATTGGAGGCTGGCGCCTTGGATAAAGCGGAAAACACCGACCTAAAAGCGAGCTTCATGAAGTTGGGCTTACTTCCAACGCTTTAACGTTTT
This sequence comes from Chlamydiia bacterium, assembly GCA_030430655.1. Lineage (GTDB taxonomy): Bacteria > Chlamydiota > Chlamydiia > Chlamydiales > Simkaniaceae > JAUIKQ01. Next base: position 19,967 of record JAUIKQ010000008.1, on the reverse strand, counting down.
CGTAGCAAAAATGCGACTCCCACATTAACTTGAAAGGCAGACATGTTTTTAGCAGATGAGAGAGGGTGCCTTCGGCAATTTTCTTTCCTTTTTCGAGGAAAATAATACGGTCTACATGTTCAATGGTAGAAAGCCTGTGCGCAATGATGAGCTGCGTTATTTTGCCTCTCAGTTCTATCAAGGCTTCTTTGATCGCTCTTTCGCTTAGCGCATCTAAGGCAGAGGTAGCTTCATCCAAAACCAAAATAGGCGCTTTTTTTATCAATGCGCGGGCGATCGCAAGGCGCTGCTTTTGTCCTCCAGACAAATTATTGCCCATCTCGTCTAAAGCGGCATCATAACCTTGCGGCAAAGCTAGGACAAAATCCTCTGCGTGCGCTTGTTTTATAGCAGCCCGCACCGCTTCGTCGGAAAAAGACTTGCCAAAAGTCACATTGGCTCTGAGGGTATCGTAAAACAGGAAAGGAGATTGCGGGACAAAGGCAATATTTTGGCGCAGTGATTTTTGCGTGTAGGTAGTGATGGACTTGCCATCTATCTTAATATCTCCCCTGTCTACCGAATAAAGGCGGGGCAATAACTTGACAAGGGTGGACTTTCCAGAGCCAGTAGCTCCTACGATAGCGATAGACTCCCCTTTTCTTACCTTAAAACTCACTCCTTTTAGGACCCAAGCGTCTTTGTAGCGAAACCACACATCCTCAAAAGCAATGAGCGACTGAAAGTCTAAAGAAACGCTTTTAGGACAATCAACGATATTGGGCTGCAAATTTAGCACCTCGAACAGGCGCTCTGCTGCAACGACCCCTTTTTGGATATTGGCGTTTACATCTGCAAAGCGACGGATAGGCTCATAAAACAAGTACAGCGTGCCACAAAACACCAAGAGCTCCGAAACCGTCATTTTTAGTACATACAGTCCAAAGATCACAACAGAAGCGAGACAAAAAGTGGTCATGGCGTGAAGAATAGGCCGCGTCAGAAGATCGTATTTCGCTGTTTTGACCTCTAAATGGGTCATAGCATTATTTTGCTCTTGGTATTTCTTTTTGGAAAACTTTTCCATTGAAAAAACTTTGATGGTTTGAATGCCGGAGAGAAACTCGATGAGCACGGAAGTAAATCCCTCTTGGCGTTTTTGCCATTCTCTTGTAATGCGCTTCACTTTTCTTGTTAAAATCACAATGGGCGCGATGATAAGGGGAAGACCGACAAATATAATCAAAGACAATTTCCAAGAAATGCAGACACAGATAAAGAACGTAAACGCGATGGTGATGGGGGCATGTAAATAATTGGAAATGGCCCCGTTGAGCGCTAAGGAAATTTGATGCGCATCGCTAACCACTCTGGAAGCTAAGCTACCGATCGGATGTTTTTGATAAAAGCTCATCGGCAGCTTTTGAATATGTTCGAAATACTGCTGTCTCAAATCACGGCTCACCTTTACGGATAAAGCTTGCGTTGTGTATCGACTGAGAAAAAGAAAAATCCCTTTAAACAGGGCGATAAACACAAGGAAAAAAATAAGGCGTACAAGCCCTCCCTGGTTTAAAGAAAAGAGCCCTTGTATCCGGTACAAAAAGCGCCTGAAAAGATCTCCTTGGCTTTTTTTTGCAACGTAAGTGGCCGCTACTGATCGGGATAGATGGCCGCTCTTTTCTCCAGTAATATCTGGCCATAGAGACTGGACCTGATCCAAAGAGAGGGTCTCTTGGTTTTTTTTCCCAAACAGGGCAAAAAAATCCACTCCAGAGTTAGAAATAACGCCTAAGAGGCACATTTCTAATTGACTGGCTATAGTTAGCGCTATCAAGGTCAAAAACGTTGCGATGAAAAGCAAGGAGTGGTGTTTAACTTTTTTTGCTACCTGCAAAAGTAGACGCATAATTTCCTTTGTAAAATGGTCCCTCTCTGCGGTCCCTCTCTGCAACAGTCCTTCTGCGCGACCCTCCTATGCAATGGTAAAAGCGCCCAGCTTGCGGTACTTTTGGTAGCGCAAGTGTAACAATTCTTGGACAGAAAGAGAAGAGAGCTGCTTTGCAGTGCTAAGTATAAAGGACTGCACCTTTTTGTATACATCTTTTGGATCGTGGTGCGCACCCCCTGGTGGCTCTTTAATCATTTGGTCTACAATTCCCCATTTTAACAAATCTTCCACATGCATTTTCAAAGCGCTCGCGGCCTCGCTTGCTTGTGTATTATCGCGCCACAAAATGGACGCGCACCCTTCTGGAGAGATAACGGAGTAGTAAGAATGCTCTAGCATAGCCAGCCGATCACTGACGCCAATGCCCAATGCGCCCCCGGAGCACCCCTCACCAATTAAAATACTAATAATGGGGGTAGGCAAGCGAGCCATTTCCCAGAGATTATTTGCAATTGCAGACCCCTGCCCTCTCTCTTCTGCTTCTAAACCAGGGTACGCTCCCGGCGTGTCCAGTAAAGTGAGTACAGGAAGGGAGAACTTGGCGGCCAGTCGCATCGCACGCATTGCCTTACGGTATCCCTCTGGGTAAGGCATGCCAAAATTTCGATAAAGACGAGACTTCGTATCGCATCCCTTTTCTTGCCCAACAACCATAAACCGCCGCTCACCGATGCAAGCAAATCCCGTGATAATTGCGCAGTCATCTCGATGCAGTCGGTCTCCGTGAATTTCGGTAAAATCGGTACATAGATGCTGGATATAGTCGACGGTTCTTGGACGATCGACATGCCGACAAATTTCCACCCGCTCCCAAGGAGACAAGTTGGAATATACAGTTTTTTTTAATTGCTCGATTTTTTCCTCCAAGGAAGCGATCTCGGACTCAGACCAGATACCGCTTTCTTGATTTTGCGCCTTCAAACGGGCGATGGTCTTTTCATGTTCAAAGATTTCCTTTTCATGAGTCAGCACCCCTCCTTGCTTACTCTTATTCATGCACTTCTCTCCCTGGTAATAGAGCGTCTTTAAAATGACGCACAACGTCTATGTAAGTTTTCCGCGTGATCACAATAGCAAACAGTTCTTCGATATCTTCTTTGAGCAAGCGGACACACCCATCGCTTTCCTCAGTTCCAACGCTATTTCTTTCCTCTTCCCATTTATCCTGATCGTGTACGTAGTACCATGGTGCACCGTGCAGCCCGTAGCCTCGATGGCGATCTGTGCAACCGCTGATCTCTTCATCAAAAGGGATCCACCTGGTGCCAAATATGCGAACCAGCTCTACCTCACTATTTTGATAAAAGCCCATCATTCCGGGCTTATAAATACCCACTTTTTGTCCCAGAGAATAGCGTCCCATAGGAGTGAGGGAGCCTGATAAGGAAGCGATATCATCACGACCGATTCCAATGGGGTAGGTTTTCAGGAGCATTCTTTCGTTATTTTCAACGTCAAAGTAGTAAAACCGCATCTTTTTTTGCGCAAGGCTGGCAACTAAATAAAATTCAATTTCCTTATCGTTACGTAAAACATTAAAGCGATCGCCTGTGGCTATCTTTTGCGTTTCATAGTCTGGACGTCCATTCAAAGACCTAGCGATAAAGTGGCGCGAAGTGCGGAAATGGGCTGCGTAATCAGAAATCCAAGCTGGTTTCCCTGTAAGCCAAGGAACACGACTCTTATAGGTAATGGTTTCTACAATAGGAAGTTTTTGCTGCCCTGTAGCGAAAAGCAGGGGCACATGATTGACTTGGTCTAAAAAAACTTCTTCATCCGTTGGCTGGGCCAGCTCTTGGTTTTCGACGATCGCCTTACTTTGGTCACTGGCAGGCAGCTGCCTTTTCTTAAAAAAAGCCATACCTCCTATGCCGACAAACGCGGCCACCGAAACAAGAAACAATACTCTGGAAAAAGCCAAGTCTTCCCCCTTAATAGCAACACCTCCTGATAGGGTAAAGGATTATACAAAAAAGAATCAATCGTTTATTTTATTCAAGCAGAGCGATCGCATTTAAATTTCATTGGAAACCGCTATTAAAGCAAAATAGAAATTGCCAATTAAATAATTTTCCTTCACAGTAACCCCCTACACTCTTCAAGGGCTAAGAGATGTCAATGAGACTAAGACCGATTTTTGCACGGTCTCCCAGTTTTTTTTCAGGCTTTGCTCCAAAACTCTCTGTTGTTACTTGTTTCATAGAGCATAAAGATTCTCTTTTATTATTACAACGAGCGCCACACTCGCGCGAAGGGGGAAAGTGGTGTGTTCCTGGTGGCAAAGTTGATACAACAGAAGAAAGAGCCAAAGCAATGTCACGGGAAATTTTTGAAGAAGTTGGCTGGGAAATCTCTGAGGAATTACTGAACCACCACGTCACTTTGTTCGAAAGAATTCCGCAGCTTGGTGATTATATTTTAGAAGTTTTTCGTGCTGACTTTGCCATTCGCCACGATGTTATAATCGATCCGAGTGAACATTCCGATTTTAAATGGGCACATAAGAGTGGTTTTCCCCAAGAGAATCTGATGATTGGACAAGCGGAGCTCTATCAAGAAGTGTACTTAAGCTGATTGCTGTTATTGCATCGTCCAGCAATAGCGAACTGCAGCGCTTGGCAAAGGAAAAGCGAGCAAAAATTTTGCCCCAAAAAAATACCGCTCCCCCTCTAAGGGGATCAGCTGCATATGGCCCTCAAAGCGAGGAAGAATTTGCAAACTTTCTGCGCCACATGAAAAAGTAGCGCAAGTGGCAGGTCCAGAAAACTGATTTAAAGATTTTTGTTTATATAAAACATGATTGACGGTGGCGTCAGCGGCATCGATAAAAAAAACATAAAACAAGGAAGTGGTCGTTAGAGGTGGAAAGAGCTGAAAAGTATGTTTGAGACAGTCCGGCGTATTTTCCAAAGTGAGGTAAGCCTTGTGCTGGCCGCGGAGAATAGTTGTCCATCCTTTTACGTGCTTTTGTCCTAAATCCACATCTTTGTGTCCAGCGTGCTGATGGAATGGGCGGTAGAGACCAAAATTGTCCAGCTGATCTAAAGGGCTAGTATTGGGGCCAAAGGCGAGTATTCCTCCCTGTTTTTTGTGCAGTACGCCGACAGACGAGTTATAGCCAAAGGGGGTAGCAATTCCTTCAATGGGGGTATCACGCAGCAGCAAGGCCTGTGGAGAAAAAGTGGACAAATCGGGATACAGTTTACGCTTATTTTCGAGCCTCTTTAGGTGTGTCAAGCAGTAATGGATGAGCAGGAAGGAAAAAGGAGAAAGTGCAGACGTAGGAGGAGTAGCGGAAAAGAGCCTTTCTGCTAAATCGTCGTCACCCATTTTATAAGCAACAAGGCTAAACAGCAGACTTGCTGAGGGGCTATCCCACTCTTTTGGTGCAGCCCAGGCAGCGGACAGACAGCGTCCTTTCGTATCAAAAAGGGCTAGATAGCCACGCATTATCCGTTCACAAAGCAAAAGATTTTTTTGCAGCGTCAACAAAATAAGCACGATTTCTCCGGCAAGATTGAGGTATGGCAAGCGGTCTTCTTTTGTCCTTTGCAGTAAAACCAAGTCGGTACCCTTGTCCTCCATTGTTTGCTTTGGAGGTGCTTTTTTCATCAAGAAAAGAAAAAACTCTTCAAACAAGAGAGGAACTTGAGAAGGAAAACCCTGTTTTTGCTGCTGCAAAAACAGCAAGTGCAGCTCTTCATATAGCTTAGCTTGCTCTTTTACAGCAAAGCGCGCGCCCAGTAGCGTCAAAACGATGCAGGTTTTTAACCGTTTTAGGTAAGCCGTTATGGTATCGTCGCAGGCGGGAGGCAAGCGATCCATCTGGGCTCTTATCTCCTCCACTCGCAGAGGCTGGTGCGCCAAAAAGCGCATGACAAGGCCACCATCGCCTATTACTTTCCGCTCTTGCAACGCTTGAAGAAAATCCTCGCTGGAGAGTTTAGACGAGAGGGTCGGGCTGTTTCTGTGCATCACTTTCAATCATCTGTCGCATCTTTTTGCCTGCTGTAAATTTCACGGCTCTTCTTTCTGGGATAACGATGGGAACATCGGCATTTTTAGGATTCCGTCCAATTTTTTGCTTACGCACCACCACTTCGAAAACCCCAAAATCTCGAAATTCGATCCGATCTCCCTCTGACAAGGAATGGACTATCAAATCCAGAAACGTTTGAACAACATTACGCGCATCGTTTGGATGCACCCCTTTTTTCTGTGCAATGAGCTGAATCAATCGTTTTTTTGTAATAGTTGCCATCCCTACTCACACTCCTTAATTCAAGATGTTTTAGCGGGAGTGAGCAGCGCCGCGCTCACCATTCGCGCCCAGCTCCCATTGTTCTATCATGCTGATTTTCAAACAAGTTCTTTTTCTACGACGACTAAAAACCGCCGTTTTTTTCCAAGGCTTAGTACCAAGAACTTTCCTCCAATCAGGTCTTGCTCTGAAAAAAGCTGCTTTGCATCTTCCATTTTTTTATTATTCAAATACACCCCTCCATTCTTGAGCAACCGATTCGCCTCACCACGGCTGGGTTGTAGCCCTAGATCTACTGCTACTTTTGCAAAAGAGCAGTGGAGCACTTCTTCTCTTTTACAAACCGCATGGGGCATATCATCAATCATTTTTTCCAAATGCTCTACATCCAAAACCACGTCTTTTCCAGGAGACAAGCTTTTGGTCACAAAGAGCGCTGTTTGCAATCCCTCTTCTTGGTGCACAAAACGGGTAACCTCTTCGGCTAAAAGGCGTTGTGCTGTCAGCGGTGGTAAAGCACCTGCTGCGAGCTCCCGTTCTATTTCCTCGATTTGGCTGCATGGAACAAAGGTCAGCATACGCAAAAGAGCAGGAGCGTCCTTGTCAGGAATCTGCAGTAAATGCTGATAAAACTTATATGGGGAGTATTTGTCTTTAGAAAGCCAAACAGCTCCTCCTTCACTTTTCCCAAACTTTTTCCCATCGCTACGCACTAGCAAAGGATGGGTAGCGCCGTACACTGTTTTTCCTGTCATCTTTCGCACTGCTTCGACACCAGAGACGATGTTTCCCCACTGATCACTTCCTCCCATCTGCAGGGTCACGCCATAGTTTTTAAAAAGGTGATAGAAATCATATCCTTGGAAAAGCTGGTAGCTAAACTCGGTGAAACTCATTCCGTCATCGGACTGCAGCCGCTTTCGGACCATCTCTTTACCAAGCATTGGTCCTAAACGGAAATACTTTCCCACATCTCTAAAAAAATCGGTAACGGAGTACTTTGAATACCATTCATCGTTATTGACAAACACAGCGCGAGAGTCAGGAAGTAATTGTTTTAGCTGAGCGGTGATAGAAGCGACATTGTGCTCCAGGGTAGTAAGGTCGAGCAGAGGACGTTCTTGATCCTTCCCCGAAGGATCGCCAATTTTTCCTGTAGCTCCGCCGATCAATACAACGGGCGTATGCCCCTGCCTTTGCAAATGGGCCAAGAGAACAATACCCACCAAATTGCCCAAGTGCAAGCTGTCGGCCGTAGGATCGAATCCTAAATACCCTTTAATCGGCGCAGCGGCTTTTTGTATTAGGGCGTCAGAAGTGAGGTTATCTAAAAACCGTCGCTTCAAAAGCTTTTCTATTATATTTTTCATAGGAGTAAACTAGCCGCCATACATGAGATCTATTCAGCAAAGTGCGCAACAGTGATTTTAGGGCAACTGGCAAAAAATAGCTACCCGCTTCTAGCAAAGAGTGTGAATTGAAATGCCCGCTGCATGCATATGTTCAAAATCAGGTGGAGGAATCAAGAGACAGGCCTCGTTGAAATTTTTTCGTGGCCGTGCTCATTTCGACAGAATTTTCATTATTATCAAACAAAGCAAACCCCTCTTTTGCTACGGCCACCCTATCCTTGGTTTTCCTTTGTATCCTTTGTTTAATTCTTTGGCCGGCTTTCTCTAATTCTTCCAAGTTCATAGAGCTATCATACTCGCGAAACCGTTTTGCAATCTTTTTTCTTGCTCTGCGCGTCTTCTCACTCTCATCGGGAAAGCTTTTCTCTTTCATATCTTCTCCTCATAGGACTATCCACAGCGGTCCACACCAAGACATCTGTCATGGCAACACTCGCATACGTTAACAGAAAATATATTTTGTTGAAAAAAGAAAAGAAACTTATAAAATCAACTCTATGTATGAAGAGAGTAAAAAAGCCGCTGGTTATAGAGCGGCTACTTTAATCGAGCCCAGCACAATTGTAGGGTTGGGCACAGGATCAACGGTAAAATTTTTCATCGAGAAGCTAATTAAGTTATATCAATCGGGGTTGGATATAAAAGTATGTAGTAGCTCGGATGCTTCCACGCGGCTTGCTAAAATGGGAAACCTCCCTTTGATACAACCCCAAAACATCGATAGCGTGGACATCACGGTTGATGGGGCGGACGAAATTGACGCTCAAAACCAAATGATTAAAGGCGGTGGCGGCGCGCTCTTAAGGGAAAAAATTCTACACTATGCGAGTCGCAAAACAGTAATCATTGTAGATGAGTCCAAATGTGTAGACACGCTTGGCAAGGTTCCTGTTCCTGTAGAGGTTATTCCTTTTGCCCTCCCGAGCATTCTACGCGCTATTCAATCTCTCCAGCTCTCTGGAACGCTACGCATGAAAAGCAATGCGCCGTATATTACGGATCACAAAAATTACATCTACGATCTCACGCTTCACTCTCCCCTCGTGGATCCGGGCTTGCTACACAGACAGCTCATCAATATCCCTGGAGTTGTAGAAACGGGCATTTTTTGCAACAAGATCGATCTTGTTATCATTGGTAACAAGCAAGGAGACACTTTTACGCGCCCCTGATTCTTATTTTCTTTTTGGAATGGAAAATATTTTATCTCTTTAAGTACAATCTCTTGCGATGCGAGTCAGCCCTGTAACAAGCGCGTTAGCAAAAAAGGTTTTAAGGTTATGATCTTCCCATCTTTTAGGCAAATTGCTTTCTCCGGCCTATACCGATTAATACTGTTTGCCCCTCTTTTGTTCCTACTTACCTGTACTAAGCAATGCGGCCGATCATCTAATTTTACTAGTTGTTTAACCCTTGACGAAAAAGCAGACCTGCAGCAGTTTTTTCGTTCCCTTCTATTCGATAATCACGGAGCGTATGTTCTGTTTGGGAGTAAGCCTTTATGCAATTTGGCCGTGCGTGACATGGATTCTCCAGCGGCAGATGAGGCTTTTAGGCAGTTTTGGGAAGGGCTCGAAGAGGAAGAAAGAGAGAAAATAAGGTTACTAAGACTAAAAGCGCAAACGCCGAAAAATTTAAACGAACAAATGGATTTAGAAAGCAGTGGTTATAGAGGCTTTTTGGTCCTTCAAAAACTGCTAGATCGGTTTAAGTTAAAGGGTTTTCTTTTTAGAGCGGTTCCTATCCGCCGCCCTGATGCTTACGATATACTTTTCATCAATATTCAAAAAACAGCCATCGTATTAGCTGAAAATTATACAATCTTCCAACAGGCTACTGGTATAGATTTTGATCCACTGCAAATTGTTTTTGAAGCAAACGATCCAAATTCCTTATTTTGGAACAAGGTCATGTCCCCTGACAATCACCTAGCCAAAGGCCTGCTGTTTGGTTTTGGGCACAAAAACTCCCTATTTGGCCACTGGAAATTTTCTGAAAGCAATGGCACGCTTAATCTCCATAATGAAAAGTACAGGAAGGAAATAGAGTCATTCCTAAGACAATCACCTTCATCTGTTTCTACAGACATTGTTCCGAAGGGCAATGCTTTGTTTAATATTCCAATTTTTGGAGCGGTTCCTGGGGATGAAATGGCTGAAAAATATGGAAGAGAAAGGATCATCATACAGCGGAAATACTTTCACAAAAACATGGTTGAGGTAACGTTAAATGAGCTGCTGCAGTCACCAGAAAATTGAAAGGCGAGCGCTCCTCAAGGGAGGCTTTCCCGGCCTTTTGCCATCAAATTTTTGTAGCACCTCCTCGGCTGCGTTTATAAAAAAAGTCTTCCAGCGGTATGTGTACTTTTGGGCTGCTCATTTCTAACAAATTTCCCTCTTTATCAAAAGCCTTTCCATTTTCTTGTTGAATCACATAAGGCTTTTGCTGGTCTGGATTTGGGCTATGTGGCTTTCCTGGCATAACGCTCACTCGAATATACATGTTTACTGGATGAACGTACTCCATACCCACTCCTTTGTCCGAAATCATCACTACGTAATTTTCAGGGATCCCCTTTGGTCTTGGGAATGTTGGAACGCCATTTTTATGAATGAGCTCTCTAACCTCAGATTCCGGCATGGGCTTTTTTGCATATTGCTGCAACACCTCTTGAGCCTTTTTATAAGTAACGATAGACTCCTGCATCGGACGGCTTAGATGATTATACTTTTCTACGATGAGCGACTCTAGCTTTCCCTCTCGCTTAAGAGATCCCATTTCTTCTACGGTAAACCCGAGTTCTTCTCCAAGGAACAGAGTTGTTTTGCCAGCGCTCACAATCTCGCTTAGAGAAACGGCATTATTAAGCTCGGCAACAGTTTCTAAAAGCAACATATCCTCAGCATTTTTAAAGCGGGTAGAGATAGCAAATAACTCTCGTTTTATTCCCTTAGTCTCAGCCTCTCTTCCCAAAATGTCTGTTGTATGCTTGCCAAAAACATAGCCTGCAAGCCTTCCTCTTTCTTCCAAGGGCAGCATTTCCCACTCTTCCGCTAGACTCAGCGTCTCAGGAGATAAAGCTTCTCCAACACTTTTCCATTCTTCATCCTTTATTAGCTCAGCGAGTTTCGAAAAAGCTTCATGTATTTGAGTTGCTGTGTGAATAGGAACTCCAATAAGGCCACTCACAAACAACAGCATTCCTTTCCCAGATTCATAAATGCCTTCTCGAGCCCCTTTTCCAAAACCAATTGCAAAATCAGAAAGGGACAAAGGCGCTACTTCCGGAGCGTTTCGTGCTTGTGCCTTAAATTCCTGGAAGTCTTTGATCGATTCCTTGTAGTGACCTAAGTTAAAATAAGATAATCCCCTATGGAGATAGGAAGCCGGAGACGACTCAATTGAAATAGATTTACCAAAATCGATAACTGCTTGGTGATAATGCCCGAAAGAGTTAGCGGTTTGTCCCTTTAACTGATAGATCAATGCATTTTGATCAGCAGGTAAGTTTTTGTTCGTGAGAGGGGAATCGTAAATATTGGGAAATCTCCTATCAATCTCTTTGTGCGCAAGCGCTCCTGGACTATTGTCAGGAAGAAGGTATGACAGGCCGCTTCTATCTTGCATGGCTGGCATATATTTCTGGAGATGACCTAAGCTATCGTGTCCAAAAAGGTTACCCAATATTCTACCTGTTTCTTGAAGGGATAACTCTGAGTAGGCATCACTACTAAGTGTACCAAAGTAGTTCTCTCGAACCATATTTTCTTTCAACATGTGAGCCTCCTCCCCCAAGCGTGGAATAGACGAGTGAGAAATTGGCACCCTCTGCGTCCTTTGTGCCTCTTGCGCCTCGCGTCTTTCTTCAGATGAAGTAGGCTCAGGAGGTTTTTCAGGCGCGTTTGTTTTTCCTAAGGCAGTGCTGGCTCCGTCGCTTGGGGAAGGAGAACCTGTATCGTCAAGCATAGCGATACCAACAGTCACCCCAGCAACCACAAGAACGACAACAGCCCCGGTGATGATAGCTTTTTTATGCTTTTTGACAAAATTTTTAATTTTTTTAAACTTTTTTTTAATCCATCCACACTGAATTACACTGTAATTGGATTGACAAATGGTAAAGGCGCATGAATACCCTTCTTGATCGCAATCGTATAGAGCAGCTGGCTCCTCTCCTAAAAGAGTATAGATATCTTCTGCTAGAAGAGCAGATCCTTCTGCGTCACCAGGCATTACTCCTTCTTGCGCTAGAAAAGCAAGAAATTGACTAATCTGATCGACCTGTTCTTCAGAGCAGATATTGTCAAGCTCTCCAGACTCTATTTCGTGTAAAAAAGATATTATCTGATCATAGGTGATCGTATTTATATCTTGTTCCCAGACGGGGTTGGGGCTACAAGCTGCCTTGGGCTGAACAAACGAGGAATGGGGGCATAGAGAAGAGGGGGTAAGGGCAACCATCAGCAACCAAATAATTTTGTTTATGGCTTTCATTAGCGCTCCTTAAACATATTTAAGGGTAAATCCTGAGAAGTTAGCTCATTCAGAGCTTCAGGTTTGAAAAAATTTTAGCTAAAAAGCGCGTTTTTGAAAACATATATATTTTTGCAAAAATGCCCCGAGGCTTAGGTTAGAGCCTCGAGATCAAACACTACAGTAGATCTCCGGACTAGGAAATACTTCATCAAAATCAAGCTAAAGATTTTGCTTCATATAGAATACCATTTTTAGTACCATTCCACGGCAAATAAAGTGAGCCTATAGGTAGTGTTATGAAATGGCGTCGCATTCTCTTTCTTTTCTTTCTTATCCCGGCTTTGGCATACGGTTTTAGTGAAAACCAAGCAAAGGAGCTTAAAGGCTGGGCCGTTGCTGAATGGAACCGACATAATGAGCTCGTAGAGGATTACAAAAACTTTGGAGCAGACGTAGACGGCCATGGCATTCACCGTGTAAGAGAAGCGCTTTATTGTTGCCAAAGAGCGCTTTCCCTCACAGATGACATTCTAAATGGAATTGCAAATTTGCCCAAAAAGCGGCGTAAGGACAAGTGGTGCAACCCCTTTAAAGACGCGTGCAAGCAAGACCGTGAAGTGATCTCACGGGAAATTGCCGTACTCGAAGAAACAATACAAAACATCCTCTCTTCGATGGCTCTCCAAAAAGCATACGTTTTTTATGGAGAAGGTCTAAAGGCTGCAAGCCAAGCAAACGATCAGTACAAAAAAAGCCCCCCTCACAATCTGCTCTATATTGACGTTTTCGTTTCTCACCTAACAGAAGTAGCGGCTCTCTATAGACAGGCAGAATCTTTAAACAGGCAAGCTTATAACGCGCTCGTGGATGCACCCTTCTTTGACGAAGCAACTAGAGTGACTCTCGAGCAGATAAGCAACAACTACAAGGAGCTGGCCGATTCTGTTGAAAAAGAAGCTTTGCAGTGGCCTGAAAAAGCGGTAAAGCAAAAAGACAATTTACTCGATCGCCTTGAAACTTTGATGGAAGATTCCAAACTCTTTAAGAAAAAAAGCTTAATGCGCAGCTGCTATGAGACACAAAAACAGGCACTTCCCATATTAGAAACCCTCATTCAGAACAGCGAAGGCGAGCAAAAAGAGAGCTTTGCGCTAGAGCTTGAGAAACTAAAAACTTCTATTACTCGATTTGAAGAAGTGGCAGATCAAAACAGACTCACAGGGCCTAAGCCCTCCCTTTCTCTCGAAGCCTTTAAAAATCAAGAAGAAACAAGAAGGGAATCTTTTTTCAAAAATGACTTAAAGCTAGATCCAAGCCTCTTTTTTCAAACTTTAATCGCACCTACATCTAGGCCTTGCGTAGTTCCCTTAGATGGTCAGAAAGGGAAAGGGCAAAAAGAGTACTCGCTATACCTCGATCAATTCTATCGTTTTTACGTGCAAAGTGACAGTCCGATCTCAAAACTCGTTGTCAAAGTCCATAAGCTGGGGAGTCTTGTTTTTGAGGAAGAAATCGTCCTTCCCGTCAAAAACACCCTCTCATGGAGATCCTATCTACTCCAAGATGGACGCATTTTCATTCCTGAGACAAAGCTCCAAAGAGAGTATGGACTTGATTTACGCATTAGATTTGTCAATGACCCAAGGTGTCATACCGCTCTTGTCCTCTCGCAAAGAGCAAAAGATCTGGGCTACACGTTCTCTTTTTCTTTGGATGAGGAAGCTCCCCTTTATGGATGTGATCTGCTTGACCTGCCTCCTTGGCAACTAAATGCCCTTCGCAAGCCCTCCATGCAGGTTCCAAATCGGTTGATCTATATAAATGATTACACCTTCGATCGTGATCCTTCATCGATGCCAGGGCCACAACTAGACGAGCATTTCTCTTTACTCGATGAGTTTGTAGAGGCAAATAAAAAAGACCCGTTAGCGCTTGCAGCCTATGTCCAAAACGAAATCTCTCTTATTGATAGTTTCTGTTATCGAGAAGAGGGTATTTTTCAAGCACCTGGGATTCAGAGAAATGCTCTAAGAGTTTACTTAGAGGGGCAAGGGAGTGCCTGGGAACAATGTCATCTTCTCATTTATCTTTTGCGCAGTGCAGGATACCCGGCTTTTTACGCTTTTGGAAAGCCTTGTAGTTTACCCAAGACATTCGTAGAAAACATGCTTTTCACCTCTCTTCCAGAAGGGGAAAAAGAAGGAATATTGCAGTACCCTTGGGTAGTTTTTTTCGATGGAGAAAGATGGTTATCTCTTTTCCCTTGGATGAAAGAGATACAGATGAGCGAAGGCTTCAATGTATACGATTTTTTGCCTGAAGAGTTTGCAAGCGCAGACAGATGGATTTTGCGTTATCTAAAAGGGGATGAGCGGATTTTAAAGCACATCAGCTCTGAAGATGAGAGCGCTGGTAAGCTTTTTGTAGCTTTTGTTGAAGAGCATTTAAGAGAAGAGGGTCTCTCTTTAGACGATGTAGGCATCCATCGCACACAAATTAAAAGACAGTTTTCTTCTTTTGTAGATCTTCCTGCTCCGAAGATGTTGGAGGGGCAGTTTTTTATTTTCGATTTGGACAAAAGTTCGGATGTTTTTGCAAAAGCGCACATCGCAATTTCCTCCCGTGAGAATCCAGGAAAAAAGATCGATGGGACCATCCCCCTGGTCTCCTATACGAGCAACAGCATGCCCCTGCACTTCAAAGAAGACCGTGTATCCATCCACTTTACTGGGGAAGAGCAAGAGAGGTACTTAGACTTAGATAAGACAGACAGCTCGATTAACATTCAAGTGACTCCTAGGCTGCTGATTGGGTCGAAAATCATAGGCAAGATCGGCTCGGTATCTTTAGAAAGGGGAAGCAGTAGTGCCCTGTGTTTCCATTTTGGAGGAGCCACCCCGAAACTTACAGCCCTAAATTATGATCAATTTCACCTGGAAAAAGAGGAGACTAAAAAGCTTCATGCCCTCCTCTCATTTCTGGGATCTGCTTATTTTGAAAAATGCGGAGTAGCTCAAGAGCTTCTGGCTAAGCTTCATAAGGTTCATCCTACTACAAGTTTTGCGTTTGGTCTTGCAAAATTCATCGAAAAAACCACAAGTCAATCAAAAGAAATACTTCCTCAAGTAGATATGTATTTTTTAAGTCTAGGCAATTCTCATAGCGAAAGCGAAAACGGTGCTTTTACACAATACGCAGCACTTACCACTGTCGATACCTCCTCTAACGAGCACCAGATCTTGCGAGACGTCTTTTCGGACCTATCTGCTGTTTCAACAGTTAAGCTGCTACAGCTTGCCCACCAGTATCAGCAAACACAAGGAGTTTCCTCGACAGGGTTTTTAGCTTTTGATTCTGGACTCGTTCAAGAAACGCAAGAGAATCCTGAAATCTCGAAATCTTTGTATTTCTCCCACTTGAAAGATCTAAACTTCTCTGATTTCAGACTAGGCTTTCAGTGGTCTACTATCAAAAAGTTTCTTGGCCAAGAAACTCCATCGACTCTTTTTGCCTATGCCTATATGACACCGGGCTTTGTCTACAGCCCTGATCGCACTTATAAGGAAATGGGGACATTCATCTTTCATCCGGATCAGGGATTAGCACTTATTTCGTCCGGATCACTGGTGCTCAATGGTGGTCTTGGCTCTCCAATACCGCAGTGCTATTTTAACCCGTTAGATATCCCAAATTGGCAGCTAACCCCTGATTACAACGGCTACGGAAATAGCTATAAGCTTGAAATTCCTCCGAAAATCAGCCTAGACTTTAAGCCCGCGCCAGATCCTAGTCCCACTTTAAAAGAGGCAAAATGGAAGACTGATATTCGCGGGGCATTTAGGTCTATCCAAGATTTTGTGAGTGATCCTGTCGATGTCGTTACAGGTAGCTTTTATGTTGACGAAGTCGATCTGATTCTTCCAGGTCCGTTCCCCTTAGAAATACGGCGCAATTACAATAGCCAAAATCCTCTAATGGGAGAACTTGGGGCTGGGTGGAAACTGAGTTTAAACCCTTTTCTTGTGGATCAGGACGATAAACTCTATGCAGCTGAAGCGGATGGTAGTGTTATTTGTTATAGCTATAATGCTGACACCGCAAGGTGGGAAATTTTTCGAGAGGACAACCCAGATCTTTGCAATTTCAACCAAAAAGGGATAGGTTCCGTGGCCAATCCTTTCCATGCCTACATCGAAAATAACATTCTTTACGGCACGGATGGTTCCAAGCGTTTTTTCGAAGACGGGCTTTTGCGAAAATGGGTAAGTGCGTCGGGTGCAGCCCTTACATTTCTTTATTGTGATAATCGACTGACTCGGGTTGAAAGCTCCTATGGAGAGTTTTTAAGATTTGAGTACGACCGGGCGGGAAAAATCTTAGAAATCTATGCCAGAGATGGGAGGAGAATATCTTACAGTTACAGCTCCCAGGGAGATCTCGTTAAAGTAACCCTTCCCAACTCCGCTGCCATTAGTTATGAGTATGATCATGCCCATCGCATTATCCGAGAAACAAAGCCTCATGGACAAGTTCTAGAAAACGTCTATAAAGAAGACAAGGTCACAGAGCAGTATTCCCCGATAGGTCCTCAGCAAAAGATGCTTATCTCTGCTACGTTTGATTATCAAGGCGGCGTGACCACTGTTACCGATGGAAAAGGAGGGAAAACCACCTACAAGATTTTCCAAAAACAAATCTATAAAATTATTGATCCCCTTGGGTTAGAGACGCTCCAGGCCTGGTTTATTGACGAAAAGACATGGTTTGACCCACAAACAGAAACAATTCAGCCATGGGATCAGCCGGGTGGAAGTGCAAGGTCTATGAAATCGACAACCGACAGAAGGGGGCTTACAACCTCTTATCTGTATGATGAGAGAGGCAACCCGATCCAGATTGCCCTGCATGGGGAAGACCTCACGGGAGATGGACAGACCCATGTTGCTAGAAAGCTGACCTTCAACGATCACAACCTTTGCGTTCAAGAAGAATCTCTGCAGCAAAAAACGGTCACAATCTACGATGAAACTTTTCCCTATCTACCCAAAAGAATCGAAAAATACATAAGCAATCACCTTGTCTCCTATGTAGATCTTGATTACAACGCGCAAGGTCTAATTGAAAAGGAAAACAACAATGGAGCCATTACCCGCTGGGAATATGATGGAAAAGGATTTCCTATTCAAAGAAGGCAAGAAACAGGCACAGAAGACTCAGAAGTCATTATCGAATATGCCTATAACACCCAAGGTCAGTGCATCAAAATTGTAAGCGACGATGCTACGAAGAAAATCACATACGACATCATGGGCAATCTGATAGAAACGTATAAGTTTTCTCCCTTAGGAGAACTCCTCTCTGCAAACCATATAGGTTACAACCTGAATAATCAGCCCATATGGCAGCAGACAGCAAACGGTCAAAACACCCTCTATTTTGACTATCATGCTTCTGGCCAAATCAAAGCAAAGAGACAGCTGTTAGCTCCAAGTGGAAAGACAGCGTATACCCTCTATGAGTATGACCCGCTTGGGCATTTAATCGAAGAGGTGGATCCCTTAGGATATACAACCTATAAAGAGTATGATGCTATAGGAAACGTTCTCTCCGAGACAAAAGAGGGACATACAACAAAGTTCACTTACGAGCCTGGTGGATTTGTTGAAACGATAACCTCTCCGGGAGGTGGCACTACAACAAGGCGTTACACAACAAATGGGCTTCTGAAAGAAGAAACCTATCCTGATGGGACCAAAAGCTGCATCGTTTATGACATCTTATCGCGTCCCATTCAAAAGACCAAAAATGGGATCACCTGGAAAATAGAGTATGACGACGTCAATGCTAAAGTCCTTTCTAGGCATGTGAATACTGGAGAGACCGAAGTTCGAAAATACGACGCACGGGGCAACCTCATTACGTTCACCGACAGAGGAGGCTTCACGTGGGAAAAAACCTATGACGGGCTCAACCGGATCAAGTCGCAACTGACACCAAATGGGGAAGAGACCAATTGGGAATATCTACTTAACATGGCCATTTGCAATCTTCCAAGTGGTGAAACCGTTACCACAACTTATGAAGGAGGACAGATTGCCTCCGAGGACGTCTATGACATTGAAAACAATCGGATCAGCTCTGCGATCTATTCTTATGATATCCACACCGATGAAAAAAGAGTCCTTCGCGGAAGTAAGGAATTTACTCTTACCCGGGTGAACACTCTTGGAAAACCCATTAAAGTCCAGAAAGGGAATATCGTAGAGACTTTTGAATACGATGCCTGTGGAAACTGCGTTGCCATTACGGACGGGGAAGGGCACGCGACCTATCAGACATTCGACGGATTGGGACGCCTTAGTGCAAAAGAGCTTCCAGATGGAGCTTTGTTCACATTTTATTACGACCTCGACTCGAATTTAGAAAAAGTAGACTTCCCAAACGGTAACACTTGGCAAGCCACTTATGACTGCATGGGAAGAAAAACTTCAGAGAAACTACTTTCTGGAGGAGAAAGCGCAGAGTCTTGGGAATATGCCTATGTGGAAGGCTTACTTAAACAAACCAAAGATCCCATGGGGCGCGTGCGTGAGTATGAGTATGATTCTTATGGAAGGCTGACTCAAAAGTGCGTGGATGGCTGGCAGCAAACTTACACTTACGACCCAAGGGGATTGCTTTTATCTGCCGAGCAAATTGGGCCTCGAGACACTTCACGGACATCTAGTGGGCTGACTACACCACTTAAAGAGCATTCCATCATGCAGCGCTCTTATGATGAAGATGGCCGTCTTACCTATGAATCTATTCATCTTAATGGCGAGCTGCTCCAAGAAACATACCAAAAGTGGGCTCCAGGCCAAAGGCAATTAAGGATTGGTGATCATGAGCGGACATTTGCTTACCAAAACAATCAGCTGACGGAAGTTGCTTCTGGAAACACAAGACTTCTCTATGCATATGACCGAAGCGGCAATCTCGAAGGCAAAACGACCCCTCTGACGCACATTGCCATGTATTACAATTTTGCTGGCCTTCCAGATCTGGCTGTGATGTATCTTCCCGGTGGAGATATCCAAGAAACCCTAGAATGGAATCGGTCAGGAAAGCTGGCTGCGTATTCGTCGCCGCTTCTTGAGGAAAAATTCACCTATACTCCTCGTGGATATTTACAAACAGCTGGGGAAGAAAAATATGAATTTGATTTCGGAAAACAGGAAACAGGGACCCGAACCTCAGCCCCTGATTGCCAAGTGCCACATCATGGTCTAGATACCTTTGGTCGAGTCATTACAGAAATCGTCGAAAAGTTTTCTCTAACAACCCAATACGACTCGATGGGACAAGTCACTTCTCAAGGAAAAAGAGAGTTTGAGTGGGACCCTTTGGGCCGACTTCTTAAAGTGACAGATGCATCATTTACTTGGGAAGCTTCTTACGATGCATTGGGCAGACGGCTCCAAACACGTCATACCCCTAAAAACAGCACAACAGTCACAATGACTTCTCTTCACGACCCTGAAAAAGAGTTTGAAGAAATTGGGGTTCAAATTGGGAATAAAACCTTTTGGAAGCTGTATGGACCCGATTCTTGTGATGCTGTAATCGATGAAACAGGGGCTACCGTTTACCTCGTGCACAGCACCCTAAAAAGGTTGATCGCTCTTGTTTCAGAGAAAGGCTTGCAATATACAGAGCACATCTGTTCATCCTACGGCCCTCAAACGGATGCTTCCATTCCATCTGACCTTTTCTCTTATGCTGAATCCCTTTCTTGGCACAGCAACCACCTAGATCCTACAGGCCTTATCTTAATGGGGAAAAGATATTACGACCCAAAATTGGGAAGATTTATCAGCCCAGACCCCGTTGGATATCCCCTCTGCAC
>JAUIKQ010000085.1 GCA_030430655.1 Chlamydiia bacterium | reverse complement strand
GTGTCCAAGGTCTAGGTCGGTCTCTGACCCATCATCCGTAACGTAGATCTCTCCATGCTCAAAAGGATTCATGGTGCCAGGATCTACGTTGAGGTAGGGGTCAAGCTTTAAGGGTGCAACTTTCATGCCTCTGCATTCTAACAAAGCAGCAATGGCGCTTGTAGTGAGTCCCTTCCCCAAAGAGGAGAGGACGCCTCCTGTGATGAAAATGAATTTTGTCATAAAAAAAATGTGTTTGTCCGCTAACTTATAACATTTTTAAGAATTTTTAAGAAATAATGCGTTCATTTTTTTCCAATAGTTGCAAAAAAGCCTATGGTCGGTTAAATGCAAGTCAAAGATGTAACGTTTTACGGATGAAATATGGCGCAGCGCCAAAGACATGGTTTGGCTATTTTAATGATGGTTTTAGCAATGCTTGCCACGACGGTGCAGACGGTGTGTGTTAAGCTTCTCTCGCTCCGCCATGTCTCAAATACAATTGTTGTCTTTGCCTCCAGTTTAGTGCAATTTTTAGCTGTCGTGGCTTTTGTACTTATTCGGCGCAGTGGTATCGATCCTATCATCAAAACTCCTTATTTTTCTCCTGTGATAACACGCAGTCTTGCTGGGCTTTACAGCATCTATATTCTCTACTACTCTCTAGAAAAAATCTCTTTACCAAACGCGCTTACCCTATTTTTTACTATGCCTATATTCACCCCCGTCTTAACACGTCTTTTCTGGGGCACCCCTATTATTCACCGTCTTTGGTGGGGTATTGGCATTGGATTTTTGGGCGTGGTTGTCCTCCTGCATCCCAATCACAGTATCGTGCATGGAGCGGCTCTTTTGGCTCTCTCTGGAGGCATTTCCGCCTCTATTTCTGTTATCATCACCAGGCGATTGCATTCTCAAATTTCCACAGTGAATATTTTGTTTTACTACTTTTTGCTATCGGCGCTTGTTTCCGGGGTAATATTTCTTTTTGCTGGAGTGCAAAATATCAATGCTTTATCCCTTGTCGACGCTACTTACTTGTGTGGGGCTGGCCTGTTTAGCGCTCTTTCTGTAGCGGGATTTACTAAAGCGGCTAAATATGGAGAAGCCCGTTTTATAGCGCCTTTTTTTTACTGCTCGGTTGTATTTTCTTTGATACCAAGCTTTCTTATCTGGAAGCAAATACCTTCTGCATACAGCGTTATTGGGATCGTTTTGATTGTCCTTGGTTCTTTATTAATGTATATTTTGTATCCAAAGCCTCAGTGCGCAAAGAAAAGAAGACCTGGAGAGCGTGAATGAGTTTGTTAGACCTGCGTAGAAAATATGTTCCTGCTGTCCCTAAATGTTTAGTAGACATAGCATCGGTGAGTTTCACTCCTTTGAAAGAAACAACCAGTTTAGGGGACTTAGATGCGATTAAAGCGCAGTTTCCTAGAACGTTTGGCAGGCCGATTTTGGCAGCGGCTTTAGAGCCCGCTCTAAAGCGTCCTCTAAAAATAGGTGTGGTTTTTTCTGGAGGACAGGCACCTGGAGGACACAATGTCATTACGGGCCTATATGATGCCTTGATGGAAATAGATAAAGCTTCCACACTCTTTGGTTTTTTAGGAGGGCCAAGCGGCATTGTTGATGGAAAGTACCTGCCTCTTACCGGGGAAAGACTCGCGCCGTTTCGTAACTGCGGTGGTTTTGATTTAATTGGCTCTGGTAGAACAAAACTGGAGACGAAAGCCCAGTTAGAAAAAACTCAAGCGGTCACCAAACAGTTAAGCTTAGATGGGCTTGTCATTATTGGAGGCGATGACTCCAATACGAATGCAGCTGTCCTTGCGGAATATTTTTTAGAAAACAAGCATCCTACCTGTGTAATTGGTATTCCAAAAACGATTGATGGAGATCTAAAAAGCCAGGAGATAGAAACTTCCTTTGGATTTGATACAGCCTGCAAAACGTATAGCGAGATGATAGGCAACATTTGTAGAGATGCGTTGTCTGCAAAAAAATATTATCACTTTATCAAATTGATGGGCCGCGCCGCTTCCCACATCGCCTTAGAGTGTGCTTTACAAAGCCATCCAAATCTCACGCTTATTAGCGAAGAGATAGCCCAAAAAAACTACACTTTAGAGGAGATTGTTGGGATAATAGCTGATCTTGTAGTAAACCGCTTTAAAAAAGGGAAAAATTATGGCGTTATTGTTATTCCCGAAGGGTTGATAGAATTTATCCCTGAGTTAAAAGCTTTAATCGATGCATTGAACCAATCGAAGCTAAAAGAGGACGAGGCTTTATCTGCCGACGTTAAGCGGGTATGGGACATGTTGCCAAAATCGCTGCAACAGCAATTACGTATGGATAGGGATCCCCATGGAAATATCCAGTTATCTCATGTGAAGACAGAAACGCTTTTACTAGAGCTTACAGAAAAAAAACTGGCCAATTGCTTTGATTATAAAGGAAAATTTGCCCCAGTTTGTCATTTTTTTGGCTATGAAGGGCGGTGCGCGTATCCAAGCCACTTTGATGCAAACTACTGTTATGGGCTTGGAAGAAATGCAGCGGCTTTAATTGCACGCGGACTGACTGGCTACATCAGCGCGCTAAAAGGCTTGAGCAAGCCGGTTTTAGAATGGGAGGCTATGGCAGTCCCAATCACCTCTTTGATGCATTTAGAAGAGCGTAAAGGGACTTTAAAGCCCGTGATACGTAAAGCCTTAGTGGATCTTCATCAAGCTCCTTTTCAGTATTTTGCGAAAAACCGCGCTAAGTGGCAGATAGAAGACCATTATCAGTACGTAGGTCCCATTCAGTATTTTGGCCAACCGCAACTAGTGGAAACAACGACACTGACCCTCTCTTTGGAAAATGCTTAAATGGGCATGGGAAGAGCGCAGGCTCAATCGGCAGGTGCAACGCAGCTATCCCCATTTTTCCCTTGATAGCTATTTGAGACGCCTCTACCTAATGACCAATCCCTATCGAGTCCATCGCCGCTTTTGTAAAAGTAAAAAAACGAGTCCTATTTACGGAGAAACGCCGTTGCAGGCATATGCCTTGCTCGCCCACCATCTCAATTTGAGCCACGAAGACACCTTTATTGAGCTTGGCTGCGGTAGAGGGAGGGGGCTTTTTTTCCTCAACCACCTTACAGGATGCTTGGCAATAGGAGTCGAGCGGATCCCTTTATTTGTGAAGAAAGCCTTCCAGGTGATTGAGCGTTATCAGCTAGGCCATCAGGTGAAAATCATAGTAGGAGATTTTTTAGAAAAGCTTCCAACCTCGAGCGGTAGAGCCGTTTTCTACCTCTATGGAACCACACTCTCTGCTCAAGAAATACAAAGGCTGATTTGTCAGCTGAGATCTTATAGTAAAAATTCCATCTATCTCACGGTGAGTTATCCACTTAGTGATTATTCTGCAGCATTTTGCACAGAAAAGGCCTTTACTTTGCCATTTCTTTGGGGAAGGACAACAGTGTATTTGCAAAGTCAATTATCTCACCCACATAAGTAAAATAAAGCAAATTATCTTATCAAATTAATTTGATAAAAAAATAATTATTGTTATAAAAATATAATTACCTGAGGGGGGCATTGTGAGAAAGAGATTTCTGATAACTTCCATTTATTTGGCTGCGATTATACCTATAAATCTAATGAGTTTTGCGGATAATGAGCTGTTATCTGAGAAAAGTAGCCGGGCCGATATTTTGAAAAATGGCCATCTGTCCGGCCAGGAAGACTCTTATCTAGAAGGTTATATACAGGCCCTCGTAAATGCGCATTACTATGAATTTGATGTTATTGTCGTAGTGAAAGAGCGGGTAGTGTGCTTGTACAACTTGCCCAAAAATGAACTAGTGGCCAATAGCATTGTTTCTTTTGTATCCGATGTTCCGGAAGTCACGTCTGTCAAAATTATGGAGGGGGAGCCCCCACCGGTTATTAAGCAAAGAGAGGAAAAAGAGAGTGCTCGGGTAAAAGGGGTGTGGTTTCCTCAATCTACCCTACTCTATCAGCCGATGATTGCCGATCCAAGAGAGGTAAGTTATTCTGTAGGCTACCGCTTGGGCGATAACGTGATTGGCCAAAAGGTGATAGCGATATCTATGGGGGACCATTTTCCTATATTTCGTTGGAATCAAGTGGGTCCGTGGCGAGGAGACTTGCAAATCGGAATAGTAGCGGGAATTTGGTCTGTGTTTAAAATGGGGAAAACGGGCCACAACAATGAATTTTCAGAGCTTGTTACCACGGACTACCTCGTGGGGATTCCCCTTTCGTATGCTTTCGATAAATGGGCTATGCAAATGAGAATCTACCACGTTTCCAGCCATTTGGGGGATGAATTTTTGGTGGATAATCCAGGATTTGAGCGTAAGAACCCTAGCATGGAAGCCATTGACTTTTTTACTTCTTACCAGGTGATCGATGCCTTGCGCTTTTATGGAGGAGCAGGCGTTGTTATCCATAGCGATTGTGGTTACCACCTAAAGCCGCTATATGGGCAAATTGGGGGAGAAGTCCGTTTACTTGGCCACAAAAGCTTTTACCATCGCCTGTATGGCACACCATTTCTTGCCGTGAATTTACGGTTTTGGCAAGAAAATTCTTATGGGATTGACGGAACCTACCAGATTGGTTATGAGTGGAGTAAGCTTGCAGGGATTGGAAGAAAGATGCGTGTATTTGCAGAGTATCATAACGGGTACTCTGAAGGGCAGTTTTTTAAACAGCGCACTTCTTACGTCAGCTTTCGGCTGTCTTATGGCTTTTAATTTTAGCTCTGCTTTGTCTATTTTTTTTTCAGGATACAAAATTTAAGTGGATCTGGCAAAATGTCTCTTTTTTGAAGGGAGAAAACAAAATGTCGAATATTGCATCAGACAGCGCAAGCGTTATTGGTCAGTCCTATTCTCTCGCCTCTTTGGATCATCGTCCAGTTTTTCAGTATGCAAAAGAAGGTTGGATGGGGAGGAAAGCGGTAGCTTTATTCAAAGCCGCTTGGCACGGGGTGATTCTTACGATCTATAACGTTGTCCGTGCTATCATTGGCGATTCCAAGGGAAATATGAGGTGCTGAGATAGACAAAGACTTAAAAGTCGCCTATGGTTGGTTTGTCACCTTTTGGAATGACGAAGCGGGTCAGCGCATGTTGCGTGAAGAGAATAACA
>JAUIKQ010000007.1 GCA_030430655.1 Chlamydiia bacterium | reverse complement strand
GGAATTATCCTTTGGGAAGTTGAGAAGGCTGGTTTGGCCGATCAAGTCCTTTGAATTAAATAAAATGCTCCCCCTTTTCCTTCTCAAGTTTTTTATTTCATTTAACTACTCTTTGCTAAGTTCAATCAAGGACACACAAGTTGTGACTGCAGTGGGCGGTGGAGCAGAAGCGATCTCTGTGTTGAAAGGGTGGGTGGTTTTGCCTGCAGCCTTTCTTGCCGCGCTTTTGTATACGAAATTATCGAATATCTTTAAGAAATCGACCCTCTTTTACGGAACGATTAGTTTTTTTTTGCTCACGTCTTTCGTGTACGCGTTTGTTCTCTATCCCAATCTAGATACCTACAGCCCCCATCAGTCTGCTGACTGGCTGTTAAGTAAGCTCGGTAGCAAACACGGACACTGGGTGGCTGTTTACAGAAATTGGATTCCCTCTTTCTTTTTTGTGCTTGCTGAGCTGTGGTCAAGCGTGGTGATTTTTTTCCTTTTCTGGGGCTTTGCTAACCACATCACTACAGTTGAAGAAGCAAAACGGAGCTATAACCTCTCTATAGCAGCTGGGGACATTGCCACGATTTTTGCGGGTAGCCTCACTTTTTATCTTATAAAGCGTGCGACAACCTTTGACGCTACGCTGCAAGTGATTTTAAGTTTTGTGATGCTATTTAGCCTTATCATCATGGGAATTTATTGGTGGATGAATCGGTTTGTCTTGGCAGAAAAGCGATTTTTTGACTCCCAAGCCATGGGTGTTTCGATTGAAGAGAAAACAAAGCTCACCCTTTTCCAGGGAATTAAATATATTTTTCGGTCTAAATACCTTATATCCCTTGCAACGCTTGTGGTAGGCTGCGCTCTAGTGATGAATTTGATTGAAATCACCTGGAAAGCAAACTTAAAAATACAGTATCCCAATCCCATGGAGTACCAAGCTTTTATGAGCAGTGTGATGACCTGCGTAGGTTTTTTTGCGCTCATAACGGCGATATTTTTTGGGGGAACAAGTGTACGCTCTTTTGGCTGGCGCTTCAGCGCGCAAATCACGCCACTTGCTATTGGGATAACGGGCTTTCTTTTCCTGTTTTTGCACTTGTGTCAAAAGCAGTTAACTCCCCTCACAGCCTTCTTTCATACAACTCCTCTCCTGCTCATTGTGCTGTTCGGTGCTGTGCAAAGCGTTTTGAGCAAAGTGGTAAAATACTCTTTTTTTGATACTACCAAGGAAATGGCCTATATCCCTTTGGATCACGAATCCAAGGTCAAGGGGAAAGCGGCAATTGATGTTGTGGGCTCTCGGCTTGGCAAGTCGGGCTCATCATGGATACAAATTGCGCTCTTAGGCGCGAGTAGCAGCGGTTCGGTATTGGATATTACAACCACCTTGATTCCTGTGCTGCTGTTTGTATTTGTGGGGTGGATGGGCGCTATTCGCTACATCCATAAAGAGTTTGAGAAAAAAACAACCAAAGCGCCTTCTCTTACTCTGAGCTCATAATAAAACATTGAATTTTTTCGTTTTGTTTTTTATCCTTTGCTTTCGTTTTTATTGACTCAAGCCATCTGCAAAAAACGGTGGCTAGCCGCTGAAAAAAACATTTTTTGTGAGGTTCTCATGTCAAGTATTTCTTCCGTCTCTCCAAGCCCTACCCTGTCTTTAACTACTGAGTTGTCACCACAAGGCTTTAGTGCTGATCTGGACGCTCAAAGGGAGGCCAATACATCAGGTTTAGTCAGCTCATCGTGGAAAATATTACAGTCTCTGTTTGAGCGGAGTAAAGGCCCAGCATTTGAATGGAAAACAGATAACGTATCCTCCTTGGCTGACAAAGTACGCCCGTATATGCCAAGTGAGTTGCCCTATTGCCCTTGTGCAACTCAAAAAACAGTAAAAACGGCTTGCGGACTGTTTATTTCGACTGCTATGGCCTACTGTCCGCAACATTTTGTACCCAATGCCTTAGAGACAGCCTGTAATTTCCTCAGGGATTTTGTGGGTAATAAACTCGATGCATGGATTGAAACGCTAAAGGAGCAGATAGACGCTGAAGACGAAACCCCTTCAGAACAGAAAGAGGCCATTAATGCATTTATTGACAACATAGGAAAATTTTTACGCTCTGTCAGCTCCGGCCAAGTAGAGGGTTTCTTAGGGCCTTTACTGGATGAAGGAATAGACCAGGATAACATGAAAAACTTGCGCGAGGAGCGTTGCTGGCTCGAAGCAAATAAAGGACACTCCGAATATAAGCGCCGCTATGAAGAGTTTAGTGAACTTAAGCTCAAAGTACTTAAACAAAAAAACAAAAATCTTGAGAAGGGAGTGGATTACCTTTTTGGTTTGCTAAAAAAGATAAGTCCTGCGCTGCAAGACGCTGAAAATATGGGAGATGCCATAGCAATTATGGGGAAAAAGCCCAGTCGAAGAAAAGAATTTGAAGAGTATTTTCGTGACTTTTTTCCTAAGGAGGATATTTTTGAAACTAACAACTTACGGAAGTTTTGGGAGGGGCTTTATTGCAAGCAGTATGGACCTGTATTTTATGAGGTTGTCTGCGAAGCACTTGACTCGAGGTATAAAGAAAGTGATTTTCACCAGTCCGCTTTGCAACTGTGGTATTTATCACTAGTAGACACCATGAACGCTCACCCAAAAGAAGCACGGTCTCGTATGCCTGAGCTTTCTTTTTCTGGAGAGAAATCTCCTAACTGGGGGTATGATATGGCATGTTCTGAACACTATTCTCAGTGGCTAAGGAATCCTATCACTAGAGCTGCTGGCGATATCGTTATGGATGGTTTTTATTGGATAGCTGACTTTGGTGCTTCGCTTGACACTGAAACATTTTTAGATGGTCTGGAAAAATACCTGGACCGCCAGTCTGCTTTTGATAATCCTTACCACAGCTTTTTTTGTCCTTTCCTATTTTTTCTTTTAGAAAAGGGCTATGGAAAGAAATTTGTCTTTGATGGGAGGCATAACGTTATCAAGGAATTGAAAAAAGTGTCTCAAGATCGAAAAGAGCTATTAGAAAAAGCAGAAACCGCTTTGAAAGACTTTAAAAGCTTTGCAGCAAACATGCAAAAATTACGACAAAATGATAGAGGATTGGTGTTTGGAATTGGATTTAATGGCAACCTGTTCGATAGCCCTCTTCAAGGAAATCGAGAAAATAACGAAGAGATTTGGCTTACCTTTGCTAAATCAGGAAGACAGCAGAGTGGTAGCTGTCTTTTTTTAGCCTTTTTAAAAGACCTAGTCCGCTGCGCTCGTAAGGAATTTTTTAGCAATGTTTTAGATAAGGAGTCCGTGAGCCGCTATTACAACAAATACAACAGCTTTATATGCCTGCAAGTAAAAAAAGAAATTGAGGAACATCAGGAATCATTAAATCCGTACGCGATAAAGCGCTGTGAAAGCGCGCGCACACTTGCGGAGCAATTACAGAAAAATACCCCTTTTGAGAATTTAACACCTGAGCAACAGGAGTGGATCAAGGACTTTACAAACTGGTACAAAGTTCCTTGCGAAGTAAAAGCTATTGTGGACGAAGTGAGTGAAGATGAGGAAAGAGCGCACAAATCCGCTAGGGAAATTTTTTTCCGTGCAGCTCTCAAACGCCCCTTTTCTTCTTACTACCCACAGCTAATGCCTACGCTGGTAGCCCACTGGAAATCAGAGTTAGCAGAAATAATGAGGGAAAAGGAACACCTTCTACCTTTAATCCAAAAGGTAGAAGAGGGAGCTCAACTAAGCGAGGAGGAATGCCAGCGAGTGTATCCACTGGTCGATTCTTTGGTTTGGGAGATTCATCCTGGGCTAACAAAAGTAAGTGAAGGTTTAAGTAAAGAATTAAAGGATTTTACTGAGGCCAAGCAAAAACCCTTAGACGATAGCAAGAAAAAGATGGAGAAAAAAATTGAAAGATTGAAAAAAGAGAGGGAAAAAACACAAACAGGCCGCCCGCAATTAGAAGGCGCTATTAAGGAAGCGCAAGCCGACCTTGCAAAGATAGACGATGAGCTAGCAGCTGTTAAAAAATCCTGTTTTGAGGAATTTGAGGCAAAATTTTTTGAAAGACGGAAAGTAGGACAGTGTGTGGAGCCAATATTTGCAAAAGTGCTTGCCCATCCTCACTTTTTTCCTGTTTATCTAGCTAAAAGCAAACCCGCTGGCGGTATTCCTGACCCTGTAGATCCTTCCACTAACCCACTTCAGCTGGGAAATAAGCATCCCGAGTATGTCATTGCCCCTTGCAATAAAAACTGCCAAATTAATGCCTTGGCCCATTTGTACATTTCTGATTTGCTTAGAGAAGACCAAGGCGCTGATTTACTCGATAGTAGCCGAACAACGCAATCAATGGAGGGGGTGCCAGAAAGAATATGGCCGGTTGAAAAGTTCTGGACAAGGCTACTTTCCTCCGCCCAAAGGAATGCTTAGCAAAGGAGGAGGACTTTGGCTTTCGGCCGCTTGTAAGTTATAGATCTGCGATAACAAAACAAATGTTTTCTTAGAGGTAACATCACAGTCTGCAATATAAAACCA
The DNA here is from genome assembly GCA_030430655.1 of Chlamydiia bacterium. Classification (GTDB taxonomy): domain Bacteria; phylum Chlamydiota; class Chlamydiia; order Chlamydiales; family Simkaniaceae; genus JAUIKQ01. The sequence goes on along the minus strand of JAUIKQ010000007.1, from coordinate 26,478 downwards.
CGTGCTCCTATACTGGACTGCTAAACAGGGATTTTTCGGCCTAAAGCGGCTAGAATGAATGGTTATAAGGTTGCCGAGTACTTGGCTCCAGTCAAAAGAATCGCCATTATCATCGGACGTTGTCGGAACTATGCTTTCATCATAAGCCGGGACCTGTACGCCCAGGCTTAGATAGTACATACAACCGAGCAAAGAGCGCGGCCAAATGCCGATTTCTGCTTGTTCATCAAATCCAAGCTGCATATCAATTACATACCGTTTGTTCCGCTTTTCAATTCCCGTTAGTAGCTTACAAAGCTCGGCAGATTTTGGGTCGTCTGTAGGAAAGCTAAGCTGCAAAATATTGGCCACTTCTTTTCCTTCCAAAGCATTCGATGTCGGTCTGTATAATACTCCTATTTGTAACTTTCCCAAGGATTGAAAATACTGTAGCAGCTCCGCTACTTCTCCAAATTTTTTATAACTAGGCGCTCTTTCTGGAATAAGACTCGAAGTATAAAAAATATTTGGAATATCATCAAAGCTTTGTACCAGCAAATGCATCACACGCCGCACATCCCACCCCGTATAAATAAGCTGCTGTATAATGCGCAAATCAATCGGTTGCATGAGCTGGGATGCAAAGGCTTGGCCTTCGAGCGGAGTGTACTGAATGGTAGGCTGGTTTTGCCAAAAGGCTTCTCCTCCCAAAGTCGCTGGATTCTCATTATTAAACCCTGGGATCGAAAGCAAAGCGGATCCTTTCTTGCTCCAAGTGAACTGATTAGTGACATTGCTAATATTTAAGAAGAACGGGGTGTCGCAGTAGCGTAGCCGCACAATGTTGAGTAGCATCTCTTCTTGTGTTGTCCTTTGAATGACGCTGTTATAGGCTTGCCTCCCTCCCCTCTCGCCATCTATGGCTGTGCGGCTGGTAACACTACAACTGGATAAAAAAATAAATATACATCCAAATAGAATACATCGCATGGTTTAGTATATAAATAGATTGCCAATTCCATGCAATCAACTAAAAAAATCTATCCGGACCGGTTTGTTTTGTTTATTGTGTTCTTCGCATCTGCTAGCAAGCTCGTGAGCGGGCATTTCTCCACAATAAGGCTCATCATCAGGGTCATAAACAGAATATATAAAGTTCTGGTTTCCTTTACGTATTCCGAAAGCAATATTTTTATCCTGCACTGTAATTAATCCCCCAGCGACTTCAATCCCATCGTCATTGATTGCACTCTTACAATCTTGAAAAAACTTTTCCAAACGCATCTCTAAATCGTTCATTGGCACGCTAGTCGAAAGATGTCCTTGAATGAGCTCTTCTGTACTTTTATCCTCTTGCCAATCTTGTATTTTTTTGTCTAACCCACTACTGCTACCTTGCCGATCCAGTGCCTTTTTTGTATTTAATATTTCATCTCTGCATTGCAAGGCGCGCTTTTTCAATGAACTAAATTCCTCCAATAACCTGTTTTCTGCACTACTTAGCGACAGAGTTTCATTTTCAACATGTGCGTAAGTATTTTTTTGGACCTGCTCTAGGAGATTGCCGTTGCAAGAGAAGTGTTTTTCGTCTACTTTTCCTTCTATCAGCTGCTGCTCGAAGGTTTTTTGTCCCCCTTTTGCAAAGTAAATTTTGTTTACCCTTTGATCCTTGGAAAACCACATCCGCAAAGTCTGGTCTTGCCTCTCCAGGCAAGCATTAGTTAATTGGCTGTTTTCATTAAAAAACATGCGCATTTCCCAGTCTTCTTCTTTCTTCGTAAATTTACCCCTTTTAAGTTTTTGAGAAGAGAAATACAACTTATACTTGTCTTTTCGATCAGGCGCTTCCCATATTACTTCCATACCTTGACCATCGATATAAACGTATCTTTCCCACTGTGTCTCACCTACTTCGCCAAATACTCCCTCCTCTTCACCCACGCTTTGCGCTTCATCTCTGGGCACAGCATTACCGGTTATTTCCCCTCCTTTTCTCCCTAGCATTTCTTCGAATAACCAACTTACTGCGCTAGGTGAATCTTCGATATCAGGGCTTAGCTCGTGCATTAACAATGGCTCTTCTAAGCAACTTATTGCGCCAGGCGAATCTTCGATATCAGAGGTTGCCTCATATGTGAAAACCTGCTCCATATCTTGCTCTGGAAATCGCACCCTTTTTCTTTCGTTTGGCATAGGTTTTAGGGGTAAAGGACTCTTAGTCGTTTCGTCTGTTAACGATGTTTCAAGGGCTTTGGGTTGTGCAAGCAATGCGTCTGACGATCTATCCACGCTTTCAGCAGTAAAGTCTTTGGAGGAAAGCACACTTAAAAGAGGAGCAACGATACCAAATCGCTTCGTGCAATAGTAAGGAATACCAAGTGTGAAGACCGTCCCTAAAATACGCTCAACGAGAAAAACAATTTTTACAATGATTTCGATAGTTTTACATACCGCAGATGGAATGTGTCCGATGCCTTTGCAGTAGGGCAAAGCCGCAGACAACTTTCCCGTCTCATCAAATCGATCGTAAGCGCTTAAAAGGGAAGAGATAGACACAATATACTCCTCAGGATGTGAAAAATAGAGAGAGTGTATCGCAGCGAATCAATAAAGATCAATGTTCCAGATGAGGCGATTTGTCAGCAATCCAACAATCCAAATGATTCCTCCACCAATTAAAGCGCCTTCCAAGGAAGAAATATGCACTCCGTAAGAGACAAGACTGGCAAGCCAAAAGGTAAAGGCGTTGATAACCAACAAAAATATACCTAAAGTAAACAAAGTCACAGGCAATGTTAATAACACAAGAACAGGACGAACACTCGCATTAATGAGTCCGAGAGCAATGCCAAAGCAAATAGCATCAAAGGTGTTTTTTATAATTAGATCAGGAATCACATGCGCTGTAGCAACAACAACAAGCGTAGTAATAAAAAGTCGAATCAAAAAGAGAATCATAATAAAAACCTTATACTATTTAATATCAATAGCATTAATTCTATTATACAGGCAATTAATAGGGATTGTCTTTAAAAATACAAGCTTGACGGATCAGAGCTAAACAGTGTTAATTAAGCCACCAGCAACCACTGATTCTAGCTCCCGCGGTGTTAAGTTGTGTTTTACTGAAAAGGTGTGGTTTTTAGAGGTATTTTTTACCTGTATTTCATGGCTTTGTTGAATCTTGCTGGTAGAAAATTCCAGCACGTCTTCTGCACTGACTCCTTCAAAGTCGCGATCATTTGTGAAATAGAGGGGAAGAATGCCAAAGTTAATCAAATTCTTCCGATGGATCCTCGCATAGCTTTTTGCAATGACGGCGCGTACGCCTAAAAACCGAGGACAGATAGCTGCATGCTCTCGGCTCGACCCTTGCCCATAATTACTCCCCCCAACTAGCAAAGACCCACTTTCTCTTAAGGGATAAGCTCTTTCGTAGTAACTCTCATCGATTTGTCCAAAAGTAAATTTACTAATCTCTGGAATATTACTTCGGAAGGGTAAAACTTTGGCCCCAGCTGGCAAAATTTCATCGGTAGAGATGTTATTTTGCATTTTTAGTAGCACAGGCCCTTTAATCGTTTTTTCTAAAGGGGGAAATTTAGGCAATGGCTTGATGTTTGGCCCCATCATGAGCTCACACGTTTGCCCTTCCGGCAAAGGAGCCGAAAGACTGTCCACTATTTCCACACTTTCTGTCTCAATAAATTGGGGATAGGGCATTTTCAGCTCTCTTGGGTCAGTAATAACTCCTGTTAGAGCAGAAGCTGCAGCGGTTTCCGGACTGCATAGATAGACCTGGTCTTCTTTTGTTCCAGAGCGCCCTGGGAAGTTTCTAGGGTTGGTCCGTAAGCTAATTTTACCGGTTGCTGGGGCTTGTCCCATCCCAATGCATCCATTGCACCCTGCTTGATGGATTCTTCCTCCTGCCTTAATCAAGGAAGAGAGGTATCCCCCTGTAGTCAAGTTTTCAAGAATTTGTCTGGAAGAGGGGTTGATGTCAAAAGAGACGTGGTCTTTTACGCTTTTTCCATCCACAATCATAGCAGCTATAGCAAAGTCCCGCATCGAGGGATTAGCAGACGATCCAATCATCGATTGAAAGATGGGACGCCCTGCTACCTCGCTGACAGAAACCACGTTGCCAGGTGAGCTTGGACAAGCAATTAAAGGCTCTAGAGCGGATAAATCGATTTCATCGTGCTCATCATAATCACTGCCAAGGTCTGCCACCAGCTCAACAAAATCTGCTTCTCTGCCTTGCTGTTTTAAAAAATATCTTGTTTGTTCATCAGAAGGAAAAACAGAAGTGGTAGCACCAAGCTCTGCTCCCATGTTAGCAATGACATGCCGGTCCATTGCACTTAAGTGTTTTAATCCTTCGCCATAGTATTCGATAATTTTGCCAACTCCCCCATCCACGTCATGCCGGCGTAGCATCTCTAAAATTACGTCTTTTGCGCTCACCCAATCTGGTAATTTACCTGTAAGATGCACCCCCATGACTTTGGGCATTTTCACATAAAAGGGGTTGCCAGCTATCGCTAAAGCCACTTCCAATCCCCCAGTTCCAATCGCTAACATTCCCAAGCTACCAGCAGCGCAGGTGTGGCTGTCCGAGCCTACCATGGTTTTTCCAGGTTTTCCTAAACGCTCCATGTGCACCGGATGGCTCACGCCATTTCCCGGACGGCTAAAATAAAGCCCAAATTTTCTACAAGCGCTCCATAAAAAGAGGTGATCATCGGGATTTTTAAAGTCGTTTTGAATAACGTTGTGATCAATGTACTGGCAAGAGACTTCTGTCTTTGCCCGCTTTAAATTCATCGCTTCTAGTTCTAGCATAACCATAGTGCCGGTAGCATCTTGCGTTAATGTTTGATCAATTCTAAGAGCAATTTCCTCGCCAATGATCATTTTACCTTCTAAAAGGTGGCTTTTAATAAGCTTTTGCGTCACGTTATACTTCATACAACCTCTAGCTGTGGGGCCTATTCACTGTATAGACAGTTTGTCTTTTTTTGTCGATGCTTGCCCTATTCCGTGATGGAGGTAATGACGCACCGGTCTATTTCTAGACGTTTAACTGGATCCCAATTCGCGCTCCTTTGTACATCAGCGCCTTTTGAGCTTGGCCTTTTGTTGAGCACTTGAACAGAGCGTAGGCGGTAGGAAACACCGGATAGTAAACTAATAGACTTCGCAATCGAGTAAAAGCTCGCAATTTGCCAATAATGGACATCTTTAAATCGCGCTTTTAAAAAATAGCGATGGCTTTCTAAGCCATGGAAGGGAGGAAAAACGATAACAGGTTTTTCTGCTGGATCTGTAGATAACTGAATTTTTTTTTCCTTAGACGCGCGCTCATGTAAATGGCGCGCCATTGTGGGCAGATGCAGGCATTTTTTGCGAGTTAAACCCTCTAGGGGAACATCGGCCCGTCTTACAACTGGTATCTTGCTTGAAAAACAGCGCTGAATCTTGCTAATGTTCATAAATATTTTACATGTTCAATACAAAAAATAGCCCATAACTCTGTCAAAAATTTCTATTCTTAACAAGAACTTTATACAAAGATGCTCTTTTCCCATCTACACGGAAGCAGAAACTCAATATACTGATTATAAATAAGTTAAAAGTATTTCTAGAGAAATAAATTACATGAAAAATAAAAAATTATATAATTTAAATTTTAAATGATTGTTTTATATAAGGATGTTTTATGGATATCAACAGCTATATTTTAGGGCAGTCTGGGCAAAAAAACACATTTATCGATGACTCAAACAGTAGCAAAGCAGAAGCGAATAAAGAAGCAGCGCAATCCCTAGCAAAAACACTCGTTCAAAACGGCGGGGATGGCAAAGACTACGTCGACAGCATCAACCACTATGTAGGTGAGTTAAATGATATACTCAACAACAAATCGTTGTCACCACAAGCCATTAAAAAGCAAACAAACGTTATCTTCAACAAATTGCACAGTGTGTTTCATGACCTTTCTAGTTTCCTTTTATCCAACCAGCATGTCACGCAAACCCAGCTAGATCCTATGATCAAGGCTTTAGCACTTCACCTTGGAGTAACAAAGGCTTATCAAAAAGAGCAGGAGGTGCTACATGTCCCCTCTTCTAGCCTGATCACTGTGCAAAATCAAGGAGTATCCCTGAGCTCAACAGGAGAAAATAGCGTCGTTGCACAAGCGGCAAACTATGTGAAAGCAGCTGATACAGCGCTGCACAATTGGATTAAAGCCAATGCTTCGAAATCAGCCCATGAGCTCAATACAGCTCTTTACGGCGCAAACGGAGAACTTGCAAAAGTCACTGCCACACTCAATGGGCAACTCGGAACTTTAGGGGGACAAAACAGCGGAAAAAACTGGACCATCCTCAACAAGCTAAAGCCTTCTCCCACCCAAGCGGTCTCGGATTATGCCCAACGAATTGACAAAATGGTGATCCAGCCAAAGTATAGCGGAAAAGAAGGAAACATTCCACCTGTGCCAAGCAATCCTTTAAATCCAAGCTCAGGTCCAAGCCCTGCTCCTACCCCAACACCACCAACCCCGCCCATGCCCGCTGCAAAGTTCAAGGCACTTTGCGAAGAAAAATTACATGGGGTAGAGCAGGAGTTTTTAACATGGGCAAAAGCAAACGCTGCGAAAAATAAAGAGTCCATGGCATGGGCACACTTTGGTGTACTAAGCAATAAACTTTCTAATGAACTAAGAGCGCTGCAAAGCAAATACCATGAGAGTCCTTGGAGCCTTGGTCTCTTTAACGCTTTTACAGAAAATGCGACTCCTATCGTAAATGAGTATTTTCCAGATACTCATGGCGGTGGTGGCGGCGCCTCTGTGAACGGTATTGTAAACCTCGTCACCCAGATGCACGACCAGCTGGAGCAAATTACATTGGTCTCTTATCCAGGTCGAATAAAGCAGATGCAAACCCAGCTACAAGCCTACGAAGCAGCGCTCGCAAAAAATCCAAATAATGCACAACTAAAAACACTTGTTGGAGCGGCGAAAAAAAACTTTCTTCAAGTCCAATCATCTTACGCTGCACTGCAAAAGTCACCAAACATTGCCAAAGCACAGCAGATTTTATCCAATGCAGAAAAGTTAGAAGCACAGGCAGAGCAAAATAAGAAAAATACAAAGCTCCTTGAAAAGCTACGCACAGAAATTCAAGGTGACTCAGATCAATTGCAGTCCCTAATCCAGGGGATCGCAGGTAGTAGCAGCTTTAAAACGCTTGCACAAAATACGCAGGCTCTGCAAACAAGTTTTGCACAAGCAGAGCTCCTTTTAAATCCTCCAGCATCCACTCCTTCTTTTTCTAGTTTAAGCCAGCCCATTTCTACTGCTAAAGATTTGAATATAAACGGAACAACGATTCAGAGTGTCACGCTTCCAACAGGACAAACGGTCTATTTGCCCTACGGTGGAGATGGAGGCACACAGGTCTCCACTTCGGAAGCCATGGGATATTCTTTGCGCAATGCGGTAATGAACGGCGACACTGCCTCTTTCCAAAAACTTTTAAATACTTACTTTTACTACTGTAACAAAGTCGCTTCTCCCTCTTCTGCAAAATTTGGTTTGATGCCTTGGGCGATTAATATTTTCACCAAAGGTTCAGCTGTTGCTGGAACGATTACCAGCAATGGAAACAGCTCTGCAACGGACGCAGACCAAGATATTATTCATGCGCTAATGCAAGCAATGCACTCGTCAAAATTTTCTTCCTTGCAAGCAAAAGACCCTGTCACTGGAAAAACAATGTCTTTAAAAGATCTGGTAACAAAAGCAATCAAAAGTTTTGCAAACAAAGACTGCTCTTCCGTGCAAAATGGCTTTTCCTGGGGAAGTGATGATAAAAGCGGGAACGCCCTGCTTGTAGACTATCTTGACCCTTCCACTATTTCTGAAATGATTGCTTTTGCTAAGAATAACGGGATGGAAAGTGAAGCGGTTAAGATGCAAACAGCCGCAAATACCGTGATGAATATAGCTATTGGGTTCTTAAATCAGTATGGGATGCTGCCCCTTGGAGGAGGAGATAACACCGTTGTGATTCCAAGAACCATGATGCGACTTGGGCAGTTCATTACTATGCCAGGGGTGAATAAAAACTCAGAGATGTATAAAAATGCAGTCACTATACTCAAGCAATTGACTAGTGAAGGGTTAAAGAAAGGGGGCGTGATCGATATTCAACACGGCGCTGGTTATAGCGGCGTTCCTTCTAGCGAAAACTATACGGTACTCATAAACGGATTCATTGGAAATGCGCAGGCTTCTGCCCCCCTTTATTTAGCGGTTTTGGCTTTAAAAAAGGTAGGTGCTCTACCAAAAGACGTCACGCCCACCATGATGAAGCAAATTCAGTCGGACTATTTTAATGATATGGATCATCAATTTGCGAACATCAAAAACTGGAAGAAAAATGGCGTGGAATACATGCAGTCGGGGAACTATTTTGGCTTGCAGCTTGGCACTATTGTTTCTGGAATCATCAAAGCGCGCGATTTAGGTCCTATCTTTGGTCCTGGAAACCAACCAAAGCCTTCTCCAACACCAAAACCGGGTCCAAAACCAAAACCTGGCCCAACGCCTTCTCCCACACCGAAGCCTGCATCAAAAAAAGTGGTTGAGCAAAAAGTCAGCAAAGCCGTGCAAACCGCAGAAGAAACACTGCACGCTTGGGCTGTTGCAAATCAAGGAAAGTCTGCTTCGGAATTGCAATCAGCATTAAACACGGAAATGGCAAAGGTACGAAGTACTTTGCAAAAGAACTTAAATAGTATTGGTGATTGGCCAGTAATCAACAGCATGAATCCCTCGGCCCAATTAACCAACTATCAGAACTTGATTCAAAAAGAGCTTATCGATCCAAAGTATAGTGGCAAACCCGGCGTCGTACCACCAGTGCCAAATCCAATCAAATAGCCAGGCAAAAAAAATCCCACATTTGTTTTTCTGCCAAAGGAAGATAAATGTGGGCCAGTATTTGTTCTTACTTATTCTGTAATCAATTTTGGGTAGCAGGGCGTCCAAATATTTTTTTTTACTAGAGCTTCGACATCCTCGTGAGCTGCAGACGCTACTTTCGCATCGATGGCTGCGTGTGCAACAGCCATACCCACTTTTTCTGAAATGGTTCTCAGTTCAGACAGCCTTGGCAGTAAGGGACCTTGTTTTTCAACAAGAAGTGGGCTGTGCAGACTTACCTCTTTGGCAGCCGCTAGGAACATCGAGTTTGTAATCTCTGTTGCCTTTACGCTTAGAGCGCCAAGGCCCACTCCTGGAAAAATATACACGTTGTTGCATTGGCTAATGGGGATCTTTTTTCCTTCATAATCCACTTTTGGAAAAGGAGAGCCTGTTGCAATGATCCCTTTGCCAAAGCTCCACGCAATGAGCTCTTGCGGCGTGGCCTCACATTTGCTCAGAGGATTGGAAAGTGGTAGAAGGATGGGACGCTCGCACCCTTTAGCCATCTCCCGGATCATGGCTTCATTAAATCCCCCCTTCTGTCCAGAAACCCCTATCAAGATTGTTGGGTGAACATTTTCAATCACTTCAAGGAGGGTAATGTGCTGATGATGGCCCACCTTCCATTGCTTAATCTCTTTTTCGCGCCTGCTGTAGGGCCTATGTTGGATAGAAGGGTTTAGTCCGTCATGCACTAATCCTTCAATATCAACAATATAGAAAATTCGGGTCGCTTCCTGAGGCGAAACGCCCTGAGCGACAAGTGCGCTGCATAGTAGAGAGACAATGCCCATTCCTGCGCTGCCTCCCCCTAAAATAGCAATCTTTTGCTTTTCAAGCGGCTCTTTTGTCAGCTCAAGGGCCGAAAGGATCGCTGTTAAGACAACAGCTGCTGTTCCTTGAATGTCATCATTAAAAGAACAAATCTCCTTTTGATACTTTTCCAGTAGAGGATAAGCGTTAGGCTTTGCAAAATCTTCCCACTGCAAAACAACATCGGGCCATTTTCTCTTCACTAAAGTGATGACTTTGTCAATAAAAGACCCATACTCTATCCCTTCTACCCTTTTGTGTCTCCAACCTATGTACAAGGGATCGTCGAGCAGCTCTGGATTATTTGTACCCACATCCAAAACAACAGGGAGGAGCTTTGCTGGATGAATGCCTCCAAAGGCCGTATACAGTGTGGTCTTTCCTATGGGAATCGCCATTCCCCCCACTCCTAAATCTCCAAGGCCTAAAATCCTTTCTCCATCTGTTATGACAATAACGTCAATTTCTTTGTCTCCAAGGTTATCTATCATCACCTCTAGCCGGTCTTGCATGGGATAGGATAAATACAATCCTCTATGCCTTGTGTAAAAAGTACTAAACTGAAGGCTTGCTTCTCCTACAGTCGGTGTGTAAACGTAAGGCATCAACTCTTCTGGATAGCGGTAGAGCAAATAAAAGAACAGGACCTCGTTGCGGTCTTGCAGGCTGCTTAAAAATTCGTAGCGATCTAAATCATTGGCAAGATAGCTAAACTGCTTGTATCGCCGCATAGTCTGTTCTTCCAAGGTAGAAATATGAAAGGGCAGATGGCCGTCGAGCTGAAAGTGCTTGCGCTCTTTTTGGGAAAAGGCAGTTCCTTTATTTAACATTGGATGATTGAGCACTTCAGCGCCTTTCACCTTTACTAAAATAGTATTTTCCCCAACAAAGTGGTAATTAATTTCTGCCATACTCGTTCCTCCTTGCCTCGTTGTACCCTATTTAGGTTTTTCTTTTCAAAAACATTACCTCTGTGTGAAAATATGGAGATGACAAAAAATAAGCGAACGCTCAGTGCATTTTTGCTGGCCATGATGAACGTTGCTGCTGTGTGTAGTATTCGGAATTGGCCTATAACAGCTGAGTATGGATTGACTTCAATTACTTACTTCGCCCTTTCTGCAGTGTTTTTCTTTGTTCCCGTAGCTTTCGTTGCGGCAGAACTGGCAACGGGATGGCCAGAACAAGGAGGGGTGTTTTCTTGGGTAAAAGCGGCGTTTGGCCACCGCCTCGGCTTTTTATCTGTATGGCTGCTGTGGATAGAAAATGTCGTTTGGTATCCCACCATCCTCTCCTTTATCGCAGCAACTATTGCCTACCTGATTAAACCTATGTTGGCAGACAATGCGACCTACACATTCCTTACTATTCTTGTCATTTTTTGGACCTCCACGCTCGTCAATTTGAAGGGCATGAAAATGTCGAGCTACATAAGCTCTGTGGGAGTCATCATTGGCACGATTATACCCGGGTTTGCGATTATCCTTTTAGGCACCATCTGGATATGTGGTGGGCAAGTCAGCCATACGCCTTTATCTTGGAGCGCACTGCTTCCTGACTTTTCTAGCCCAAGACAAATGTCTTTACTGGCAGGCGTGCTACTAGGATTGATGGGATTGGAGCTCTCTGCTGTGCATGCCAAAGATGTAAGCAATCCAAGGCGGGACTATCCGAAAGCCATCCTTTATTCTACGTGCTTGATCATATTGCTTTCTACTTTAGGCTCACTTGCCATTGCCGTTGTTATTCCAAAGGGAGAAATTAGCCTGCTGTCGGGCAGTATTGCCGCTCTTTCCTCCTTTCTTGATAATTATAATCTTTCGTGGCTTACCCCCGTCTTGGCGGTTTTTGTCATTTTGGGCGCCCTTGGGGGTGTAAACACATGGATTGCGGGGCCGCCTAGGGGGCTGCTTGCCGCTGCAAATTCTGGAGACCTTCCTCCCCTTCTTCATAAAACAAATGCGAAAGGGGTGCCTTCGGCTATGTTAATAGGACAAGCAGCTGTTGTGTCAATTGTCGCTTTTGCCTTCCTCTATATGCCAAACGTCAATGCCTCCTACTGGATCTTGGTTGCCCTTGCTTCCCAGCTCTATCTCATCATGTATATTTTGATGTTTGCCGCTGCTATTGTCCTGCGTTACAAACAACCAGATGTTGTAAGAACATATAAAATCCCGGGCGGAAACTTCGGTATGTGGCTTGTTGCTCTTTGCGGCATTTTTGGTTCTTTATATACCATTGTCTTAGGTTTTTTTCCTCCAGACCAACTAAAGACGGGAAGTGTGCTTGCTTATGAAATATTGCTTGGCGGGGCTATCTTTGTTTGCTGCGCTACACCTTTCATTATCTTACTGTTTAAAAAACGCTCTTGGAAGCTTCCTCGCTAGATTAGGAGCAGGCTCCCAAGAGAAAGATAAATCGTTGTTGTGATGATGTCGGCAAGCATCAAAACTACGGGTCCTGCAGCTAATTTTGGATCGGACCGAAGCATGACGGGAATAATCACCCCAAACGCTGCGGAAAGGAGGGTCGAGAGCATAATTCCTATGGAAATAGTTAAAGCAGGCAAAAACCCTTCTCCCCAAAATAGAGATACCCCTCCCACACAAAGGCCACAAGTCACGCCAAGCAAGGCAACCACACGCCACTCTTTATGAATTTTCTTCCAAAACCCCCAGTCTTTTCGCTTTTGGGGAAAGTGGATATTGTGCGCTAAAGCCTGCATGGAGATGGACTCTGAAAGTGTTAGTAATAAGGGAATGAACATCGCTAGTATGATAAATTGAGTGAGAACGTTTGCGAAAAATCGGGAAATGACAGCGCAAGCAAGCCCCCCGAGCAAATTACATCCAATCCAAGGAATGCGGCTGGCATACCCTTTCCAAGCGGTCGCTTTTTTCCCCTCTTCGACATAGACACCAATCATTTGAAAAACATCCCGGAGCCTATGCGCGTTTGCTACGTCTAAAGATTCTTCCAAATAATGGTCTATATCAATAACCCCAAGCAAGTGGTGCTCTTTGTCTACAACAGGCAAAGCAAGCAACTTGTATCGATCTAAAATCTCTAGCCCTTCCTGCAGCGTTTCTTCAGCGCAAAGAGAAACAACCGATTTTTGCATAATCTCTTTGATCAGCGTTTGGGGTGGGTGAAGCAACAAGTTACGGGCTGAGACAACACCCAATAGACGGTATTGGTAGTCAATAACATAGAAATATATAATCTTTTCTGAAATTGTCCGATTGCGCAGCTGCTCAAGTGCCTCTTCAATTGTTTGTTCTACAAATAAAGTAGTGTGGGTTGGCGCAGCGCAATCTTTGACAAAGCGCTGTAAATCTTTCATAATACACCCACTAATGAAGTATTGATGAATTTTATGGAAGAAAAAAACACCTCTTCTTGGGACAACGTCTCCTCTTGGTATAACCGGCTGGTGTCAAATGAGGGACACCTTTATCACCAAAAGGTAATTTTACCAAAGCTACTTGATAGCTTGGCTCTCCGCCCCCACGATGCTCTTTTAGATTTGGGGTGCGGACAAGGAGTTTTGGAAAGATGCCTTCCCAAAACCGTTCGCTATCTAGGAATCGATGTTGCTAAAAATCTTATTGCCCAAGCGAAGAAAAAATCCACCTCCCCTCTCCACCAGTTTTTGCCTTTGGATCTCATGCAAGAGCCAAAAAATTTAAAAGAAAAATTTCATGCTGCCGTCATGCTTCTTTCTTTTCAGAATATGCCCCACCCAGGAAAGGCCTTGCAATGGGCCTATTGCCATCTTCATCAAGAAGGCAAGCTTATCCTTGTACTAAACCATCCCTGCTTTCGTATTCCACGGCAAACGCATTGGGGATTTGATGAAAAAAAACAGTTGCAGTTTAGGCGCCTTGACCGTTACCTCTCTCCACTCAAAATCCCAATTCACACACACCCTGGCCAAAAAGATTCTAAAGCGACCTTTTCCTACCATTTTTCCTTAACCGATATCAGCAAAATGCTAACAAACTGCCAGTTTGTAATTACGGCAATGGAAGAGTGGTGCTGCCATAAAACAAGTACAGGAAAAAGGGCGAAAGCAGAAAACTTAGCAAGAAAAGAGTTCCCACTTTTTCTTACTATTTGTGCAAAAAAGGAAAAAACGGTTAAAGTCAATGACTGAAGAAGCTTGGATTTGCTAGATTGAATTGAGCAAAGGTTTATGTGCGGAATTTACGGATATATTGGATCGGCTAAAACAAAGCGAAAAAATGCAACAGACATCTGTTTAGAGGGGTTGCAGCGCTTGGAATACCGGGGATACGATTCCGCAGGAATTGCGGGGTTGTTAGAAGGAAAAATAAAGGCCTGCAAGCGCGCTGGCAAACTTCAATCGCTGCTCCATGCAGTGCGGCTACAAAAACTGGACCTGGACATTGCGATTGCCCACACGAGATGGGCAACCCATGGCACACCAACAGCGCTCAATGCGCATCCTCACTGCGACCAGCATAAGACACTTGCAATTGTCCACAATGGAATCATTGAAAACTATCTTGCCATTCGTAGCCGCCTTATAGACTGTGGTGTGACTTTTCAGTCTGATACCGATTCCGAGGTAATTGCGCAGCTTATTGCCCATTACTACCATGGTGACTTCAAGGAAAGTGTACAAAAAGCTATAGGAGACCTACAGGGGTCTTTTGCCATTGCTGTTATCCATAAAAACCATCCGGATACCATTATCGCCTCTGCTAGAGAAAGCCCACTAGTGGTAGCACTTTGCCGCAAAAACCAACACTCCTACCTCTCCTCCGATCCTAACTCCTTTACCGATCATCATCTGCAGATTACCTACTTGCAAAATGACGAAATTGCAGTGATTCATCCCACGAAGATAGATATTTTTCATCGAGAGAATAAAAAGCAAAAAGGACGCAAATGGGAAAGGCTTGGTCGCTATGATCCTACCATCTCAAAAAATGGCTACGAACACTATATGCTAAAAGAAATTTACGAACAGCCACAAACGATTCAACAAGCTATCGTAGAGAGGATGCATGATGAATTTGGAACCGCAGACTTTGAGGGGATGACAATTCCTCCAAAAGAGCTGCAATCCACTAAAAGAATCCTAATTTTGGCATGTGGAACCTCTTTTCATGCCGGATGCATTGCAGCCTCTATGTTTGAAAACATTGCTCGCATTCCAACAGAAACAGAGATTGCATCAGAATTTCGGTACACAAACCCTCTGATTTCTGAAGATACCCTTGTTATCGCCATTAGCCAGTCCGGTGAGACAGCAGACACGATTGCTGCAGTCCGAGAAGCAAAAGCAAAAGGGGCAAAGGTGTTGGTCATCTGCAACGTACCACGCTCTACACTGACAAGAGAGGCCGACCACACTATCTTTCTAAGAGCAGGGCCAGAGATCAGCGTGTGTTCTACAAAAGCCTTTACAAGCCAGCTTTCCGTCCTTTCCCTTTTTACTCTGTACATGGCTCGTTTGCGCCATTTAGGAAAAGTGGAGGGGCAAAGGCTAATTCAGGAAATTAAGTCCCTACCTATCAAAGTGGAGCAAGTACTCGCGCAAGAAGCGGCTATTCAAAAGTTTGCAAAGGAGTATGTGCGCTTTAAGCAATTTATTTTTATTGGTCGCAGATACATGTATCCGACAAGCTTAGAAGCAGCACTTAAGCTAAAAGAGATCACCTATCTTTATGCTGCTGGATATCCAGCGGGAGAACTGAAACACGGTCCCTTGGCCCTCATTAGTCCCAAAGTCGCTGTTGTGGCCATGTGCGGCAACCATCAGACGTTGGATAAAATGCTCAGCAATTTAATGGAAATCAGAGCCCGTGGTGGCAACATTTTGGCCTTTGCTCCCAAGGGTGAGCAAAAAGTTTTGAACGCCACTCCAAACACGCTCTTTCTTCCAGAAACCATCGATGAGCTTGCTTCTGTTCCTTATTCGGTCGCAGGGCAGCTGTTTGCTTATCACATAGCTAAACTGCGAGGAAGAGAAATCGATAAGCCCCGCAACTTAGCCAAGTCTGTAACCGTAGAGTAAAGGCTTTTAGACGTTTTTTTTGTAGCAGTTGTGCTGCCTAATAAGCCTGTTGAGCATTCCCCTAAATTCTGACTTTATCTTTGGATTGTCGATGGAATCAAATATTTTCTTTATATCAGAAAAGCTTTTCTCATTTTCAATGCCTATTGTACATCTCTCTACCTTGTTTAGGTCTCTAATGTCTTTATGAAAAAAATAATTTAGCGTCGTTTTGGTATTGTACGTTGCTGCAAATCTTACGTTATTTTTGATTACTGAAGGGGAAAATAAACTTTTTTTCGATTTTAGTAGCTGTAAGTATTTTTTCCTTATCCACCCTTTTGTTGCTAGGATTTGCTTTTCTTTTACCTGAAAATAGGCATTTTCCTTTGCGATCAAATCCCTTAGATCCTCCTCAAGTGGTGGCCGAGATACTGCTTTATTGCTTTTGTGCTTTAGCATAACTTGTGCAATAGTGGCAAGCTGCTTTTTCTCTTCTCCGACTTTATCTAAAACCCTTTGGCTATCCAAAGGGTTATCACATAACCTGCCGTAGAATCTTGCAATCCCTTTCCAAGTCGGGTCGGCGGTAACGGTGGCCATTATTTGCTTTTCTCCTGCGCTTTATAGTTACAGAAAGAACAAGACGTAAATAAACGTTTGACAAAGCGCTTAATGCCCCCATCTGTTTTGCTCGCTGGAAGTTTATAACGTGGCTTCCTTAATAACCTGTTTATTTTCTCTTTGTCGCTTTCTAATTGCTGGTTATTTACATTTTCTAAACTTTCAATTTTGTCAAATTCATTTTTTATTTCTTCGAAAGATTCATTAGCCTGAATCATGCCTACCATTTTCCCTATTTTCTCTGCATAGACAAAATTTGGGTCTTCAGGTGTGCTGTTACTGAACAAAGGGACTGGCTCAAGATTAAGCGAGGTATTCTGTGTGATAGCTCCCATCTTTTTCTCCTTTATTTATTTTATTCAATATAAATAGAGAATTATAAACAAAGTGCAAGAAAAATAAAACTAATCTAATTAATTTAATTAATGCAAGATTTTATGGTTATTACTTTGTTTTCTAATAAGGAAGTAGGTTCTAAAATAAACTCATAATCACCAATGTAGACATGCTCTCCACGATCGGGAGGATGGCCTAGCTGGGTATGCATGACATCTTCTAGCGTGTTTCCAGAAACTGCTGGCAAATCAAGTCCCCAGAGAGCTACTACTTCTTTTGTAAGCTGAGAAGCTGGAAAAGAACGATCAATATGTTTGGTTTTAGATTTTGGGCGATAAAAAGTTTTCTCCCTTTCTCCTAATATGGCCTCAAGGAGCATTTTGAGTGTTACAATGCCAACAGCAAGTCCAGCATCGTCTAGAACAACGGCCAGACTTTGGTGGTTACTGCGAAACTGTGTCACAATGTCCAAAATAGGCGTATGCTCTGTGATGAACCAGGGAGAATGGGCGTGTAAACGGACTGGAATGTCTTTCGATAGCCGTAATAAATCTCTTGGGTACGCAATAGCAACAATGTTGTGCTTGCTAAGATGATAAAGAGGAATAAAATAATGAAAGGTTTCCTTGAAAGAGGCGCTTACCTGTCCTATATTCACTTTGCTTGGAAGCAGATGAAGTTTGTTTAAAGGTATCATGACTTCTCTAGCCGGCTTACTTTTCAACTTAAAAATATTTTCAGAGACAAAGTCTACGGTTCGTTGCGTGCTTTCCTTGTGTGCTTCAATGGCCTTCTGGAGCTCTTCTCGCGTTAAATAGAGGTTTGTGGAAGACTGGACCCGAAAAAGAAAATTGATCCCCTTACAAAGAAGCCCAAGTATCCAAATTAAGGGACGCATTAACTGCGCAAAAAAATATAGAGGAGCTATTCCTAAACGGACAACATGTTCGGCATAACGGCGAGCAGCAAACATAGGAGAGAGCTCAGCAAATAAAAGCACGATAATTATTTGGGTAAGGGGCGCAAAATCGGGACTAATACCAAGAGAGAGGTAAAACCGGCGACTACATTCCGACCCAAACTGCAGGGCCAGATTCACTCCGATTAAGGTTGTGCCAAAAAGGTGCGTTGGATTACGTAGAAGCCTTAGCAACCACATCGCCCACCTCTTATTATGGCTTGCATAGTAATGTAAACGAATTTTATTTAAAGAGACAGCCGCCATTTCCATCATGGAAAAAAAGGCTTGAACACACAAAGAAACCACAATAAGCAAGAAAAATGTGTAAGTTGGGTTACTTTCCACCTTTTAGTCTCCTTATATAAAGGCGGCGTACTCTATTCGTTGCGCTTAAAACATGAAATAAAAAATGCTTGTCTTTCCAGGTCTGTCCGTTTTTAGGAATATCCCCCATTTTTTCTGTGAGATACCCCCCGATTGTTGCCACTCCTACAGCTTGTAGAGAAACACCAAAAATCTTTTCAAATTGCGCAATTTCTAACCGTCCGCTCGCAATAATTACCTCCTTGCCAACGCGTGTATAGAGCGCTTTTTCTCCCTTAGCATTGCCTATAATGACATCGCTTAGGTCTTCAAAAGTCACTAACCCTACAATCACTCCATACTCATCTACCACAATGGCTACACTTTCTTCTTTTTCTCGAAGCGTTCTTAGTAAAGTGTGGCCTGGCAGAGACTCTAAAATAAATAAAGGCTTACGTAAAAAAGGGAGCAAATCTATTGAGTTATGAATACGCTCTTGATGTAAAAAAAAGGAACCGGCGGTTACAATCCCTAAAATTTTATCCAAATGCAGATCACAAACGGGCACGCGACTATACCCTTTTTCAGAAAAAAGTGTAAGCAGCTCTTCTAATGGACGGTGTATATCATAGAAGGCAATGTCTTCTTTTGGCGTCATCAGTTCGTGTACTTTTTCATTTTCTAGGTTTAAATACCCTTGAATAAGCACGGTTTCTTCTTCATTCACGATCCCTCTGGAATGAGACGCTAACAAAGAATGGTTAATTTCGGAAAGAGATAAATGGTCTCCACGGCGTAAAAAAAAGAAAAAAGCGCGAGAAATAGCATTTGCAATGTAAATAATCGCATTGCAAGGGTAGTAAAAACCCTTTTCACAAAGACGAAGCACGGGGGCAGAACATCTAGCAATCGCCAAATTTTTTGCGTACGCCAAAGATTTAGGAAACACTTCACCAAAAATCAAGGTTAAGGCAAAAGGGACGCCAACCGTTAGAGCAAATGTTGCAAAGTTGCCAAACAAAGAAGAGACCACGTTTTGTGATAAAATATTCACGCCTACATTAAGCATCAATATAGTTACGAGTAGCCGTCGAGGATTTTTCAACAAACGCGCAATTAATTGCTTGGCATTATCTTTACTCTTTTGAAATGCACTGACTTGCATCGAATTGAGGGAAAAAAGCGCTGTTTCTGAAGCAGAGAGAAAACCAGAACAAAGCACCAAAAAGATCAATCCAATAATCAGTATGGTCATTTGAAATAGACCTTTATCTGCCCTCTTGGCACGACTCCCAACCGATCCATAAGCTCAAGCTCTACGGCAGTGGCTTCCTCATTTTCTATTTGCTCTTTTAAGTCATGTTGAGTGCCTAGGAGAGCATTTTTGGTCTCTAGCATCGCAAATAGCTGCTGCTCCAATGCGTTATACTCCTGTTTTTTCTTGGTGTAAAAGCGCTCAAACACAAGGTAAGAAAAAACGCAGAAAAGCAAGGCCCACCAAAACTGAAAAAATAGCCCAGCTTTTGTGCGGTTTAACCTTTTTATCGATTTCAGTATATAACGTGCATACATCTTACATATGAGGAATAGTGATGCCTTCTTGTCGCATATATTTCCCACCTCTTTGCAGATAAGAAATCGCGCAAGCTTCTTGCCCTTGCAAAAATAGTACCTGAGCGAGTCCCTCATTCGCATAAATTTTAGCTGGCAAAGGCGTAGTATTAGAAATTTCTAGGGTTACATAGCCTTCCCACTCTGGTTCAAAGGGAGTGACATTAACGATGATACCACATCTTGCGTATGTAGACTTTCCAATGCACAGTGTGAGCACATCACAAGGAATACGAAAATACTCTACGCTCACCGCTAAGGCAAAAGAATTTGGAGGGATGATACAGGTATCTGCTTGAATATCTACAAATGCGTCTTCTCGAAAATTTTTCGGATCCACAATCGAGTTATGTACGTTTGTGAACACTTTGAATCGATTAGCAACGCGTATGTCATACCCATAGCTAGACAATCCATAGCTGACAATTTTCTTGCCCTCAGCTTCTCGGACCTGCTCGTCTACAAAAGGCTCGATCATTCCCCTTTCAAGCGCCATTTTCTTAATCCACCTATCTGATTTCAAACTCATACTACTTAAAGCTCCTCGTTCAGTTGATTTCATTTTACCTCAACTCTTTTGATAATAACTAGAAAAATAGCAGCCTCTCGAAAGCATTTATCTATGGCGTCTGAAATCCATTCTTGTTAGAATGCGTGAAGCGGGCATGTTTTGGGGAAATTCTCTCTAACTGCTACTTTTACTCTTAGGGTGTGGCTAAAATGGAAAATACATTTGTAGAGTCTTCGTGGGCAAAAAAAGATAAAACCCTGGAAAGACAGCTGCGCCCCAAAGGCTTAAGCGATTTCGTTGGTCAAGAGGGAGTAGTTGAAAGGTTAAGCGTGCTTTTGGGCGCTGCAAGGAAACGGTCAGAAGCGCTGACGCACATTTTGTTTCACGGGCCTCCAGGTCTTGGTAAGACAACGCTTTCTCATATTTTGTCCAATGAAATGCGAGCAAACCTTGTTATTACTTCGGGGCCCATGCTGGAAAAACCAGGCGACCTTGCGGGAATTTTGACCAGCCTGCAAGAGGGGGATATTTTATTCATCGATGAAATTCATCGGATGAGTAAAACCATTGAGGAGTACCTGTACTCAGCAATGGAGGATTTTAAGCTCGATCTTTTGCTTGATTCAGGACCGCAAGCAAGAAGCGTAAGGGTAGACCTGCAGCCTTTTACCTTGGTAGGGGCAACAACGCGAATAGGTCTCCTTTCCTCCCCTCTACGCTCGAGATTTGGATTTACCTGTAGGTTGGACTATTACACCCCTGAAATTCTGAATGCTATCATTTTGCGATCGGCAAAACTCCTTGCTTTTCCAGTGGATCCCGCAAGCAGCTTAGAGATCGCTAACCGTTCTAGGGGCACTCCTCGCATCAGCAATAATCTACTTCGATGGGTAAGAGACTTTGCACAGATGCGCAGTGACAATAAGGTAGACCGGATTACTACAAGAAGCGCGCTAGAAATGCTTTCCATTGACCATTTAGGTTTGGATGAGACGGATAAGAAGCTATTGTCTGTCATCATTGACCACCATGAAGGGGGACCTGTAGGCATTAGCACCTTGGCTGCAGCGCTAGGAGAAGATACAACCACCTTAGAGGAGGTAAATGAACCTTACCTCATTATGCAAGGGTTTCTAAGGAGAACTTTAAGGGGGCGCGAAGCAACTGACCTTGCTTATCGCCATTTAGGAAAATCGAAGGGGACAACCTCATGAAAATACGCATTCTTTGTCTTTTATTGTCTAGTTACGCCACTTTGTTTGCTTTTCAGCCAGAAAAAAAAACATACAATGATGCCCCTCCTGCTACCATTAAAGTGTTACTGAAAAAAAACATCGATGCCGCTCTTGTTGAAGTCAAGGGAAAGTATCAGGTGCGAGACCCTCATAAGAATAAAAAATTAAGCTCAGGCCTCTTTGGGAAGCGCTTTGCCCTTTATCCTTGCTCTAGCGGGATAAAATGGGGAGAAGAATACGTGGACACCTTTCAGATACAGATTCTTCCCCTCTCCGCAGAAACCACACTTTTTTTGGACGGAATACAGTACAGAGGGGCCTTCTGCATCTATGCGGTTGATGGTAAACTAGAGATTGTGAATCAAGTAGATGTGGAAAGTTACTTAAGGTCCACACTTACCTCTCTAGATACAGACCAATTAGAAAGCACTACTTTGGATACAATGGCGATCATTGCTAGAACCAATGCTTACTATGTAGCGCTATTCAATCACGATGCTTTTTGGCACGTAGATGCTGCAAATGTCGATTACAACGGATTTGGTTTGACGCTCCAAAATATCCGAATGGAAAAAGCGATTAACGACACGCGCTATTTAGTGATGACATATGATGACCAGCCTTTTCCCACAAAATGGCATGAGCACTGCGCTGGAAGAACCGCGAGTTATGGCGCAATTTTTAGGAAGTCCACACCCACCCCAGAGGGCATTTTTTCTGAATTTGCAACTACTCACCGTAAGCATACCCAGTGGTCATTTACACTACCTATCGCTACCCTGGCTAAGACGATCAAACTCAATCGCATAACAGACATTAAGCGATACCTGGACCCCCTTTCTCATAAAGTGTATGCTCTACAAATTGAAGATGGGATCCACCGTGAAAGCATGAGCTTTTTTGATTTTCAGCAAATGGTAGGCCCAGATCAGCTGCAAAGCAATGATTTTACCGTGGCCTTTAGAGGAGAGCATCTCTACTTCGAAGGATATGGAGAAGGAGATGGCGTGGGCCTTTGCTTATATAGCGCCAACGCATTAGCGCAAAAAGGGGAGATGGCACCCCAGATCCTTGCCCAGTTTTTCCCATGCACGCACATAGAGAAGATGCGCTGCTACCCTAAAATGATTCTCTCTCAAAAAACAGAAAACGCTTTTGTTTCTCCTTTAAGCCATTTGAAGAAGAAAATGCAGCAATCTAAAAAGCCGAAAAACCCCAAAAAACTTTCGCACAGGAGTGCTTACCGTGGCTCACCCTAAACTGTCTCATCGCCGTGCTTCTTCTTTAAGTCTCGCTTTGTTTCTATTAGGCCTTGCTATTTTATCCCTTACAGATACTTGGTATCCAGGAATTTTCATTGTAGTAGGAACTCCTCTAGCATTAAGGCAATATTTTAGAGGGAATATATACGAGTCTATTCTTACGTTGACAATATTTGGAGGCCTCTTTATCCTCTTTACCTTTGAGAATCTTCCTTGGAAAATTTTGTTGCCAATCCTCTTTACTCTGGCAGCTATCAATATCTTGTGTAGGGAGTTTATGTCTGCTAGACGTCATGATGAGGCCGAGGAAGAAGAAAGTTTAAATATAGAAATAGAAGAAGAAACAACGAACAAATAAATGGATATACAAAGTGGGCGCGGGGCCGTCTCTTATTTAGTTGCTTGCGCAGCGACAAACGTTAATACAAAAAAACCCTTTTTTGTGCGGCACTTTCTCTCAACGGCCAAGTTGGTTGCGGCGTTTGCTCTTCATCTGCTACATGTTGTGTTCTACTGCCCTGCCAAAACAGCTTTTCGTTTTACGGCGGCACTTATCACCTGGCCTTGCATAAATAGTGAGCCGTTTGTTGTGCTAAGAAATAGCTTGGGGAATTTAGCTAAAAGTGTCTCGCTTTTGTTTAAACTCCTTATTAGCATTGCCGTTGTCCCTTTTTATCCTGCGTGGATTGAAGCTAGGTCAGCCTCCGCCTCTTCTCCAAAAAGTAAGAATATTGCTGCCTTCCAAGAGCTGCAAAACGCGATAAAAAAAGGGTTCTATACCCACTGCAGTGAAAAGGTGAGCTTTGCAAAAGTTGATGCCATGATAGCAGGTACCGAGTCATATGATGAGCCCGATTTAGCATTTGATCTTTCTAATTCTCCCAGTCTCACACCAGAAATTCTTGTAACAAACCAAGACACTATGGAATTGGGAAAAGGATTGATAGAAGAAGGATTTAACCCTGTAGTGCTTAATATGGCAAATAAATATTCCCCTGGAGGAGGAGTGGTTAAAGGGTGCTCTGCTCAAGAAGAAGAGCTTTGTCGCCTCTCCACCTTGTATTGCGCCCTTGCCGATCAAAAAACAAAGGGCAAATATCCTATCCCTGAATTTGGTTGCATCTACTCTCCATATGTAGAAACGGTCAGGCAGCGCCAGGGCAATGCTTTTGTGTGGCTAGAGGAGCCAAAAGTACTCAGCGTTATCTCCTCTGCAGCGTATGACCTAAGGCCAAAATCGAAAGTGACTCTCTCAGATCAAGAACTGGAAGAAGGGACAAAAGCGAAGATGCGGTGTCAGCTGCAGGTG
Source organism: Chlamydiia bacterium (assembly GCA_030430655.1). Lineage (GTDB taxonomy): Bacteria > Chlamydiota > Chlamydiia > Chlamydiales > Simkaniaceae > JAUIKQ01. Next base: position 2,508 of record JAUIKQ010000007.1, on the reverse strand, counting down.
GCTATAGCCAAAGGACACAACGCTATTGTACTAGGCGCGTTTGGATGTGGGGCATTTCGGCAAGACGCTAACCTTGTTGCACAGTGGTACAAAGAGGTGCTAAATGAGGGGTATGCAGGGTATTTTCAAAAGATTCACTTCGCTGTGCTTGTCGTGCACGATTCAGACCAAGAAAACCTAAACGTATTCCGGAAAACATTTACCCCTATTTCCATTAGATAGGATAGTCCAAGCACATTGCCTTTTTGACCAGCGCAAGCGTTTCCTCTGCTACTGCCTCCGCAGCCAGGCTTCCTTCCCGCAAAATTCGCCAAGGCTCTGAGAGATCCGCTTCCCACTCCTTGCGTCGCCTTTGGATCGGAGCTAAAAACGCTTCTAGCACTTCCAGCAGATACTGCTTTACTTTGCTATCTCCAAGCCCCCCTTTTCGATAGTGCGCTTTCAAATCCTCGACTTTTTGTGTGTCAGTAGAAAAAGCATCTAAATAGGCGAAAACAGGATTACCCTCTACCTGTCCCGGATCTTCTACTCTCAAATGGTTAGGATCGGTGTACATTTTTTTCACTTTTTTTTCTACCGCGTCCATGGAATCCGAAAGAAAAATAGCATTATTTAGAGATTTCCCCATCTTTGCCTGCCCATCAATTCCTGGCAGCCTTGCCACTTTAGGAATGACCCCTTTCACTTCTATCAAAACATCTGTATCGTAGGTCTTGTTAAACGTGCGCACGAGTTCATTTGTCTGCTCTAGCATTGGCTTTTGGTCCTCGCCAACGGGAACATGCGTTGCTCGAAAAGCGGTAATATCCGCTGCCTGAGCTATTGGGTAGGTCATAAATCCAGCAGGAACGCTTTGGCCAAAATTTTTCTGCTGGATTTCTGCTTTAACAGTAGGATTATGCTTCAGTCTATTCCAGGTTACCAAGTTCAAATAATACATGAATAACTCTGGTAAAGGACGTACCCTCGACTGAATAAAGAACGTCGTTTTTTTTGGAAGCAACCCGACCGCCAAGTAATCCAGCATGACTGTTGTAACCGCCTTGCGTACCTTTTCAGGGTCTTTGGCATGGTCTGTCAGCGCCTGTGCATCGGCGATCATAACAAACTGCTGGCTAATAGACTCATATTCTAAGCGAGAGCGCAAAGAGCCTACATAATGACCTAAATGTAAAGGCCCCGTTGGCCGGTCTCCGGTTAAGACAACTTTTTTTTGCATCACGTCCGCCTCGTTACCCTACTCTCCCCACCATCTTACTATAGGGGGAAATACATGAAAAGAAGTAGATTTGCCAAATCCGGTTGAGTATATTTCCTCACTTTGCCACAATACGGCGCAAAAAGAGCTAGCAAATTTAGATACTACCGTGACAACAGAAGAGCCTATCGGCCGATATTATGTGATCAAGCGCCTGGCTAAAGGGGGAATGGGGGAGATATACCTCGTAGAAGATCCTATATGCCAAAGGATTGTTGCGCTAAAAAAAATTCGAGAAGACCTTCTGAAGTACGCTACCATCCGCAAACGCTTTCTGGAAGAAGCAAAAACAGCGTCTAAACTAACCCACCCTTCCATCATTCCCATATACTCTGTTCACAACGAAGATGACCAGATCTACTACACCATGCCCTACATAGAAGGGAAAACTCTAAAAGATATTTTAAAATTAGCAGCGCAAGGGAAGAATTTAGAAAATTTTGATGTCTCTATACCTGCACTTATTCAGCTGTTTTTAAAAATATGCCATGCTATGGACTATTGCCATAACAAGGGAGTTTTACATAGAGATTTAAAACCCGAAAATATCTTGATCGGAACCTTTGGAGAAGTGCTGATTATTGACTGGGGGATTGCTTCCTCCAACACTTTAGGAGACTTACCTCTAGACCAAGCGGAAAATGCGAACTTTACCCTGCCCGGAAAAATTGTGGGAACAGTAAACTTCATGGCGCCAGAGAGAGCCACAGGAGCCCCATCTACTGTTGCGACAGAGGTGTACGCTTTAGGGGTGATCCTCTACCAGCTCCTGACCTTTCAACTGCCATGGTCGCGCCATTCCTTGAAGGAATTTCGCAAACACCTTTCCTGTGAAAAATGGATTGCCCCTCAAGAGAAAGCCCCATATAGAGAAATCCCAAGGCGCCTTTCCACCATAGTCAATACGTGCCTCTGTATTGATCCCCAAAAAAGATACCCCCGTGTGCGAGCGTTAATAGAAGATTTAGAGCACTATATTAAAGGATACCCCGATTGGGTGCAGAACACTTTACTACATATCGATAACAAAAGTGATTGGGAGTTTCAAGAAAATATTCTACTTACCAAACACCTCGCCTCTAAAGAGAGTGTTTGGGGGATGCTTATGATTTCTAAAGAGCCATTTTTGGGAAATTTTAAGCTAGAAACAAAAATCCGTTTTCATCAGCAGGGACAAGGAGTAGGTTTTTTGCTCAATGTGCCAAATGCTGACGAGCGAAAAGGGTTAGGAGAGGGGTACTGCGTGTGGC
>JAUIKQ010000084.1 GCA_030430655.1 Chlamydiia bacterium | reverse complement strand
CTCGACGCTTTGTTGTTCTTTGTAGATCTTAAGGAGGGCCTGTGGAGGGAGGGCCTTCTCATCAAGGTCGTTGGTTCCCAGAATGAAGTAGCCTTTTGTTCTCTCTTTGGTCTCTTTTTTTGACAGAGAGGTTGCGCTGTGTCCACAAATTTTAAATAGAGCCTTGTCTCCTGAGGATCCTTTTTTCGGTCTCCCGGGGTTTTGATGTTTTTTGATTTCCCTTATCTCGGTGTCGATAATGTCTGTATATTTCAGCTGTGCTTGGAAACGGCTGAGGGCTTTCTCTGCGTCTTTTTTGCAGGAGAATTCCCGATTTTTCAAGTGCCAAAGGTCTTTTTCTTCTTTGGTGCTTCCTTTCAGAAGATTTTTTTTGAGGGTTGCGGTTTCTCTTTGATGGGCGGACTCACTAAAGATTACGACCCATCGCTGGGCGACTCCTCCGTAGGTGCTTTTTTCCTCTTTAGCGAAATAGCCGTCTCCAATAGGTGTGAGGTTGTCTTTTGTGATGGACTGAAGGAGTGTTTTGCTTTCTCGGAGGTGTGAGGGAACTCGGGTAACAAACTGGGTTTGGTTTTTTTCCAGTAGAGCGAGGGTGTTTGCGGTGTAAAGAGCACTGTCTGCTACGAGGTACTTGTGCTCCACAGCGTCTTTGAAGCTCTGAATGTGTGTATCGATGACTTGGGCAAAGGCGGTTTTGTCGGAGCTGTTTCCACTGGCCGCTTGCATGTACAAGGGGAGGTTCCCCTGGTTAGAGGTGATTAGTTGCAAAACAGCTTGGTTGAGTTCGGGGCGATGGTCTCTGCTGTATCCCTGGACGAGCTGGATCCGAGATTCTCCTTGTTCGATCGCGCTGTTGTATGCTCCATCTACATGAAAGCTTGTGCTGTCCAAGTGGAGGCTTCTGACTTGGATGCCGAGGGTCTTGACTGCCTTCAGAGCGATTTTAGTGAAGAGATCTGTCACTCCAAGTTCAAAGAGTTTATCCAGTGCTCTACCCAGGAGGTTATCGTCGATTTGTTCGGGGAGGACGTGCTCTTGCCCAAGGAGGTGTCCGAGTGGTTTATCTTCGAAATACTCAGAATAGAGGTAAAGAACGCGCCCAACAAATCCTAACCCATTTAAGATCATGCAGACAACGGCCTGCCCAAAAGAAACGTGTTTGTTATGAGGGGTCTGCCCAACAGCTCGGTCGATGATCCCTGCAATGTCTAGCTCCTTGCACATCCCAGCCACTAAGCCCAGGTTGTCCAAATTTTCTGTAGTCAGCTCTTCCATAACAAGATATGCTCTCATATCAGCTTAAAAATCGGAAATGTTTTTTTTGCTGAGGAATGACGGGTATTACCCTTCTGCAGTTTTAATATTTTTGTCCGTCATATTTATCATGGTTTCTCCTGTTTTGTCATTTCAGAGTGTGCCTTCAATGTGCCATGAGGTCTGTTAGTCGGGAGATTTTCGGCACAATTTTGGAGGGGTTTTTCATAGGAGAATGGGGGCGGTGTGACTCGAACACACGAAGACCGAAGTCGAGGGATTTACAGTCCCTTGCAATTGCCACTATGCGACACCCCCGAAACCCAAGGCAGCTAAAACCGCCTGCTGTAAAAAAAGTTGCTGGCGAAAGGAATTGAACCCTCAACCGTCCGATTACAAGTCGGGTGCTCTACCAATTGAGCTACACCAGCAAATTCCTTCACGAGGATAGCAAAAAGGTCTTTTTAAACTCAAGCCCCTGACTCTTCTTCTCTCTCTGGAGAGGTGTCTTGAAAAAGTTTTGCCTCCTCTTTTGTGATGCTTCGCTGCTTTAGTATGTTCCCTTCTGATCTGGTAGGCTCTACATGCTGCTTAAACAAAGACTGCATAGAAGAAACGCTTTTTACATGTGTCGCCTTAATCTGTTTCGATCGCGTCTGCCCACAACACTTTTTATACTTTTTTCCAGATCCGCACGGACAAGGAGCGTTCCTGTTGACCTTGCTCATAAATCACCCAAAATTATTTACCGAAAATACTACACGAAAAGAATTATTATCTCCATTGTTTGTTTTTGTCAGAAATATAATTAAGCCCTGCGATGTAGCCTGGATTTTTTATTAGCCGTTGTTTATCCTTTCACTCATGCATACCGCTTTTCGCTCCCCTATTTCCCTAGCTACCCCCCCCTGGACGCGCCTGGGCAAGCTGATGGAAAGCCAATGCCGTAGGGCGCTGTTAGAATTCGATCTGCTAGAAAATAAAAGAGATATTGGACTGGCCTTGAGCGGAGGTAAGGACAGTTTAACCCTTCTCTTCTTGCTTGCAGCCATTCAGGGCAAAGGCTTGCCACCATTTAATTTACACGGATTTCATGTAAGCGGCGCCTTCTCTTGTGGCCCCTCGATTCAAACAAATTATCTAAAAAAGGTGTGCGATGCAATGAATATTCCTCTGCACATCTCTTACGTAGAAAAAACGCCTACTGCATGCTATCCCTGCTCTCGAAAGCGGCGCTCTTTGCTTTTTTCTATGGCAAAAAAATGCAATATTGACACACTTGCCTTTGGCCACCACCAAGACGATAGCAACCAAACACTTCTGCTCAATTTATTCCAGAAAGGAGAGTTTGCAGCCAACTTGCCAAAAGTCCATATGCAAAAGTACAAAATTACTATTGTCCGTCCCCTCATCTATATTTCTGAACAAAGTATTATCGCCTTTGCAAAACTACATCAGTTTTTACGGATTACGTGCCAATGCCCTATCGGACAAACCTCCTACAGAAAAAAAGTAGCCACGCTAATAGATCAGGCGGAAATCCTGTTTCCTCACCTGAAAAAAAATCTATCCCGGGCTTCTAAAAAATATGGTGATAATAAAGCGCTTTACCCCTGAATACAGATGAAAATTTTTGCTCTCTTTCTCTATATTATTCTTCTCGTGACCATCGGCCTAGCCTCTTGCCGCAAAAAAAGAGGGGCAAATGATTACTTGATTGGTAAACGATCGCTTAATTCCTATCTCACCGCTATGAGCGCACATGCAAGTGATATGAGTCACTGGCTGTTCTTAGGACTCCCAGCAGCTATTGCAACAACAGGCTTGTTCCATGCTTGGTTTGCTTTTGGATTGATCCTATTTATGTTTTTAAATTGGCAGCTCGTGGCTCCCAAAATTCGCGTGCAAACAGAGCGTTATGATAGCCTAACACTCTCTTCTTTTTTTGAAAGCCGCTTTTCTGACACTTCAGGAGTGATGCGATTGTTAACAGCCTTCATGTCTCTTATTTTTTATACCATCTATATCGGATCTGGAATCATTGGAATTGGGATTTTAACAAACTCCCTTTTTAACATTCCTTATCTGCTAGGCATCTCCGTCGGAACCCTTGCTATTTTACCTTATTTGCTCATCGGAGGGTATACAACGCTCGCGCGTGTCGATCTTTTTCAAGCGCTATTTTTGCTGATCGTTATCGTGACTATTCCGCTGCTTTGTTTAAAACAATTGGGAGGATTAGCCATAACCCAGCATCTGCTCGAAACAACTGGCGTTTCCCTGCAGCTTTTTCCTAAATCTCCACGCGAAACCTTGATGGCCTTTTTCTTGCTCACTAGCTGGGGCCTTGGTTATTTTGGTCAACCACATATTGTCACAAAATTTATGGGTATTAAACATGTATCAGAGGTGAGAAGAGCAAAGTGGATAGGGATGAGCTGGCAAACCCTCATCGTTATCGCCGCAATCGCGATCGGACTTATTGGCGTTGTATTCGTTCCAAATAGCCTAGAAGATCCAGAGAAAATTTTTATAAAAATGACTCTTCTCCTCTTTCATCCTTTTATTAGCGCTCTTATGCTGTGTGGCGTACTAGCGGCCACTATTTCTACTATTGACTCTCAAATACTCGTACTCGCCACCATTTTAAGCGAAGATGTATACAAAAAGATGATCGATAAGGATATAAGTGACAAAGGACTCCTAACCGTTTCTAGAATTTGTGTGTGTATTATTGCTGCTTTCGCCTACTTTATCGCTCTCTTCAAGGTAAACACTATCTACTCCCTGGTCTCTTTTGCATGGAATGGCCTTGGATGCTGTTTTGGTCCACTTTTGCTTTTTTCCTTGTATGGAAAAAAAGTAAACCGCTATGGCGCCTGGGGAGGGATAGCAATTGGGGGCATCACGGCCCTCTTGTGGCCTGTTTTTGCCCTTCAACGCACCTCTATTCCCACTTTGCTTCCAGGCTTTGCTTTTAGTGCGCTTACTATTTACAGCGTTTCTTTATTAACGCAAAAACGGGCGGTTTGCTCATGAAAACACGCCCTCTTTTCCTGCTCACAAACGACGACGGTATTCAATCTCTTGGATTGGCAAGTTTATGGAAAGCGCTCCATACTTTTGCAGACTGTGTCATTGCCGCTCCAACACAGCAGCGGTCTGGAAGCGGGCTAAGTATCACCTTTGATCAACCAATCTATTACCACTACTGCTCAACACAGTTTAATAATCTATCCCCAGCTATAGCTGTGGAAGGCACCCCCGCAGATTGTGTCAAAGTGGGGTTGCACGTGCTTTGTCAACAAAAGCCCGACCTTGTTTTGTCAGGTATCAACCATGGCTCTAATGCTGGCCGCTCCGTTCTATACAGCGGAACAGTAGGAGGAGTGATAGAGGGCGTGTTTCAAAATATTTCTGGAATTGCGTTTTCTCACCTTTGTGACCAAAACCAATCGCTCGATCACTTAGGCTACTACATCCAAAATATAACCAAGTATGCGTTACAAAATCCTTTGCCAATAGGCACGTTTTGGAATGTGAATATTCCTAAAAATACAACGGGCGCCTGCCAAGATGGCAGTGCAGAGCTTAGCGTATTGGATAGATCAACCTCGTATCACCAAAAGCAAATGTGGAAAAATGTGCTTTTCTATGGCCTCGCAATTGCTAGAACATGAAGAGAGTAGCCTTCATAGCGATACCCACCTTTTAAAAAAAGACGTGATCTCTGTGGTCCCGATCCACATCAACCAACTGACAGATCAACAGTATTTTGAAAATACAAAAGCCGATTTTGATGCTGCGATGGAAAAAGAAAGCCATCCTGTTCACTCCATACCATCCCAATTTTTAAAGGCAAAAACAAAAGACCCCTTGTGAAAAAAAACCGATTTTTAGTAAGCTGATACACGAATTTCTGGCCTGTATTGCATTGAAAATCGCCCTTGGTGGGCCATTGTTAAAAAAGGAAATTCATAAGTAAAGTGACTTGGGGCGTATAGCTCAGTTGGTAGAGCACCTGTTTTACACACAGGCGGTCATAGGTTCGAATCCTGTTGCGCCCAAGTTTTGAAGTGAATGTTTTTGGAGTGCCTCTGCGGGAGTAGTTCAATTGGTTAGAGCACCAGCCTGTCACGCTGGAAGTTGCGGGT
>JAUIKQ010000083.1 GCA_030430655.1 Chlamydiia bacterium | reverse complement strand
CCCGCAAAATATATTCTCGCTCCACCTCCTTTAAAGAGACTAAGGGAGTAGATGCGGGGGACTGTATTTGAAGGTAAGTGGGATTAATCTCCATTGCAGGACACAGAATAGAGGCCTGCTCTAACACATTTGCAAGCTCTCTTACATTGCCCGGCCAGTCGTAGCTGAGTAGTAAAGAAAGACTTTTTTTTGATAGTACTTTGGGTGGATGTGCATGTGCTTTTGCGGACCTGGTTAGGAAGTGCGCTGCAAGGAGAGGAATATCTTCTTTGCGCTCTTTTAAAGGAGGTAGGTGGAGCGAGGCTACATTGAGTCGATAGTATAAGTCATTACGAAAATTTCCTTCACTTATAGACTTTTGTAGCTGCTGATTGGATGTGGAGATAAGGCGGACATTGGTTTGAATGGGTTGACTGCTTCCCACTCTTTCAAACTCCCTTTCTTGAATAACCCTTAATAATTTTGCTTGTAAAAAGGTAGGAATTTCTGAAATTTCGTCCAGCAAAAGGGTGCCTTGATGCGCCAGCTCAAACCGACCAAGTCGCTGCTCAGTAGCGCCTGTAAAGGCGCCCCTTTCATGACCAAAAAATTCCGATTCCATCAGCGTTTCGCTAATAGCTGCGCAATTCACTTTGATAAAGGGGTGATTTGCTCTATGAGAATAGGCATGAATAAGTGAGGCAATGACTTCTTTTCCAGTGCCTGACTCTCCCGTGATAAAAATATTTGCGTTGCTCATAGCTAGTTTTTTCGCCTTTTTGACAATGCCTGTAAAAACCGGAGAGGTTCCAATGATAGAGGGGTGTTTTGAAGAGAGAAGCTGCTGTAGCTGCGCTTTCGTTTTTTGAGAAAAAGGTTTGGTTAAAATACCTTGGATTCCATCGGGAAGGTGTGTATAGGCTTTAGCGCTTGTCATTACAACTTTGGCTTCGATAATGCAGGTTTTTTCTAGTGCCTTTTTTGCCTTTTCGTCTACGATGATGAGGTCATAGCTTGATGTTTTAAGGTAAGAGGTAGCAGAAGAAGGGTTGTCAAGAGAAGTAAGATGCGAGCATTGGTTGGCTAAAAGTTTGTTCAGGAGCTCTCGGCTCCCTTGGTGACTTTCTATTAGCAATACGTTTTTTATTTCCATATAATTCTACCTTTTGAATTTATAGATAACTATAACGGCAGTTTTTTTCAATAAATGAAAATAAAAACAGTTTCATTAATTATGTTGGTTTTTTTTGGCTATGGGTGCAGCTCTTTTGAGCGGTCTGAGCGCGAGAAGATTAAACAACAGCATGTGAGCTTGGAAGAAATTAAACGCCTTTATCGTGAAACAAAGCTGTATCTTCCTCCGCTTTTGGCAAATCCGTTACCGCTCTATCCTTGGGACAAGACAGATAGGCATGGACTTCGGCGTATTACTCTTGAAGATTTTAGATGTCGGGGGAATAAACAAAATTTAATGTATTTAGAAAAGGGGCACGCGTACTTCGATTGCAGAGGAAAGCTTTCGCATAGCCTTCCCGTCCGACAGGGAAAAGAATTTATCTATCCCCACCTTATCGAGCTGCTCAATTTTATACAAGATAGTCTGGGAAAGAAGGTTTATGTTATACAAGGGCACTGCTGTCCTCAGCACTATGGCTACGCTAACCGCAGCAAGTCTTTCCCTTGCAACAAGTACATGGTGGGTGCGGCGTGTGACTTTTATGTAGCAAGCCTGGAATATGAGCCTGAAGTAGGACTAAAGTCTCTAGCGCAATACTACAGTCCTAGCGCTATGCTCTCAAGCTTGGTTGTTTATAAAAATGCTTATATTAAAGCGCAGGTGCATGATGGGTCCTATCACGCGCTTTTACATCCTTATCTATCGGTGCAAATACTCTATGATCCCTCTCTTCAAGAAGGTGTTTCTCTAGATTGGAAGGGAGCATACAATAGCTGCTGGCAATGGTGAGAGTCGAGGGCTTTAAGCGATGAGCGTGAGGAGCGATTCCGTGTGGGGAAGGCTTTTGTCGGTCAAATGTGCCATTTGTGGATGGTAGCGAGGACAAACCAAAAGGGGCTGAATGCCAGCGCCTTTTAAGGCAAAAATGCCTCGCATGCTATCTTCCAGGCCTATAGCCCGTTTAGCACTTATACCAAGACTGCGCATAGCGGTTTCATAACTGTCTGAGTGAGGCTTGGCAAAGCGGTAGTCTTCTCTTGTGATAGAAAGGGGGACCATTTTTAGCAGGGCAAGCGTGTCTTGGATAAGCAGCAGCTGCTCTTTTGAAGAATTGGTAACAATAGCGTGAGAAATGGCTCTTTTTTGTAGCTCTTGCAAGAGTTGCTCTGCTCCTTTCATCCAGCGAACAGATCCTTCCTTCAGTAAAGTGAGGTAAGCCGCTGTTTTTTCCTGATACAGTCTCTCCCAGGGTGTTTTGAGGCAGGGAAATTGCTTTAGTATGGTTTCTTTTAGCCCTGTGGCGCTTTGATGGGCGATGGATAGAAAGGTGAGAAAATCCCACCCAAGCCGGCAGCCTCTGTTGGACAACATCGTTTCGTAGGCGCGAAAGTGCAAACGCTCAGAATCGACCAAAAGGCCGTCCAAGTCCAGAAAAACCGCATCGTAAGCAAACAGCGAGGGGAGTTTTGTGCACATAGCAATAGGACCTTAGGTTAAGCCGAGCTATTTGCTTAGGATCTTTTCGACAAAAAAAGCGACTCGCTCGCGCCATTTAAAATACCGACGACTGGACTCGAACCAGCACCCTACAAGTAAGAGCAGATTTTGAATCTGCCGCGTCTACCATTCCGCCACGTCGGCATACAGTTGAGCGGGTAAAGGGCAATTCTAAAGGAACCCTTTGTTTTAGTAAACCACCTGTTTTAAGAACAATCCCTTAGCAGGAGCGGCTTTTCCAGCAAGCCGTCGATCTTTTCCCTGAAGAAGGAGGGGAATAGATGCAAGCGGCCGCTTGTTCAAACCCACTTCTAGTAATGTGCCCACAATATTGCGCACCATCTTGTATAAAAACCCATTTCCCTCAAATTCTAAGGAAAGACCACCCTCTTTTTTTATTACATCTAGACGATAAAGGGTTTTGTGCGTCGCAGTCACAGCAGGATTTTTGTTAGCAAAGGTGCAAAAATCATGCGTGCCTAAAAAATATTTTGCTGCTTTTTCGACTAAAGCTGTGTCTAACGGACGGCGAAGATGAAGTAGGTAGGGATATTGAAAGGGAGAGAGGACAGGGTGCAGATGTATGTGGTAAATATAAATTTTTCTTTTTGCACTAAACCTTGCATGAAAAGAGGGATCTGCTTTTTCCACCGATAAAACACGGATATCATGAGGAAGCAGTCCATTCAGAGAGAAAAGCAGCTGGCTTTCTGTTTTTACGGCCCGAGTCGTAAAGTGGGCTACTTGCTCTACTGCGTGCACGCCGCTATCTGTCCGTCCAGAGCCTACAACAACGACTTTTTCTTGTGTAATTTTATGTAGCGCTTGCTGGAGCAACCCTTGCACAGTCACGCCATTGGGCTGCACTTGCCACCCATTGTAACGCGTTCCTTCATAGGATAAGAAGATCTTGTATTTTTGCAACATATCCTTTTGCAATATAGGGAGCACGACACCGAAACAAATCCGCTTTTCCGCCTTGGAGTTTGTTTCGGCATACTTGTCTCGGCATACCTGTCTTGGTATAGGGATTAGGCCTTGACTTAAGAGAGGTGCTTATTCACAAGCTTTGTCATTTCAAACATATTCACCGGCTTGCTGGTCCCAAACAGGGTGGCTAACAAATTATCCGGTAAAATATTTCTCTTGTTGTTAGGGTCTTGCAAATTCTTTTTTTTGATGTACTCCCATAGCTTCTTAGTAACCTCAGTTCTTGGCATAGGGCCGCTTCCAATCACAGCAGTGAGCTCATCGCTAAGATTCATAGGTTTCATGAATTTGGATTCTTTTTTGGTATCTGCCATAAATATTGTCTCCTTAAATTAATACTGCATTGCCTTTTATGGGCGCTACTTTAATAGGAATTCTCTCCTTCCGATAGTGCCATGTAGTTGACCAACCTTCATTTATAGGACACGCGGGAATTTATAGTAAGTTTTTTTCACTTAAAAAAGCGCTGCCGGCTCTTCAGAATAGCTTGCGTTTTGGCGCCTTTCATGGCAACTTGTTCACTACTACTTTACGTTTTTTTGCCGGATTGTATTATGGACTTAGACTTAAAGTCAACGCTGCCCTCCCTTGTTTTTTTACGCGCATTGAAAAAAAAGCTACTTTGCCGAGCGAGCGTAAAAGAGCATTTTGCTATTTTGTCTAGCATCGTAGATTTGCAAAAATGTCGCCCAGATATCGCCGCACTATCGCAATCTTTATCGCTGTCTCAGCAATGTGCGCTACTTGCCTTGTACGCTATTGGACAAGGAGAGAAGGTGCTGCATTCCGTCAGCACTCTCCGCGGTGTAGAAACCGACTTTTTTGCCCTTGTTGACTCTCTAGTTGAGGTAGAGAATTTTTATAGGGACATGGGAGGGATAGTTGGATACCAAGAGCGAGTGCTCACTTTATTGGAAAGCAAACCTTGTGAAAGTGGCGATATTACTGCTCCTCCCTTTATTGACTTTCGCTCTTTTTCAAAAGAGGTAAAACGTTTTGCTAGACAAGGGCTCTCAACATTAAAAGAAATGGTAGAGGTCTATCCTGTGGGAGGGTTTGCGGACAGACTGCAGCTTCAAGACAGCAGCGGCCATCCTTTGCCTGCCGCTTCTTTTGAGTTACTCGGTTACGATTTATTGACCCGTTTGGTCCGGGATTTAGAAGGCAGGGAAGCGCTTTACTATAAAACTTATAAAAAACGTTTGAAAACTCCTATTATTCTCATGCTATCGTCGTGCTCTGAAAATAGCGCGACCGTGCGCTCTTTGATGGAAAAAGGAAACTTTTGGGGGCGAGACAAAGAGAGGATTATGGTTGTTGAGCAGCCTTTGGTTCCAACCTTCACAAAACAGGGGGACTGGTGTTTGCGTGCCCCGCTCCGTTTATTGTTGAAACCGGGGGGGCACGGCTGCATTTGGCGCCTTTTGGCCCAAGAAGGGGGATTAGACTTTTGCAAGGCGTTTAAAAGGAATAAGGGTTTATTTCGTCAGATTAACAATCCCATTGCAGGCCTCGACTATGGTCTTTTAGCGTTTGTAGGAAGTGGAGTTATAAATAAAAAGGCCTTTGGCATCATGGGCGTAGACCCTATGCGTAACAGACAGGAAGGGGTTTGTGTATTAAGCCAAACAAAGGAGGGCTTTGCCTTAACGAATATTGAATACTGTCATCCTGATTTTCAGGGCCACGTCGGTCTTGCAAATACAAATATTTTATTTGTAGATTTTCCAAAGCTTATGGCGCACACGGGTTTGTCTATTGCTCCAGGATTAATAGCAAATTTTCGGCAATCACAACACTTTAATAGCGCTACAAGAGCAAAGGAAGAGACACGTGTAGCACGG
>JAUIKQ010000082.1 GCA_030430655.1 Chlamydiia bacterium | reverse complement strand
GTACAGATTTATCGTCCCTACCACCAACCATTATAATCGACCTATCTTTCCAGTGTTCTGCAGAGTGGTTATGTCCGCTATCTAAAACAAGCTTTCCTGATTGATCATATTGCATGTGTGGCTGAACAAGCCCTATGCGTAGATGCACGACTTTCGCTCTGTTTTCAACTAGGTCTGTGATCGCTCTTTCGCCTTCAGCGCGAACTCTTGCATATACACACCGATCATGATCTGAGATAGAAACGGCAATAGATGAAATGTGCACCACTCCCACTTCCTTAGCAAAACCATCAGCACCTTCTAAGGCGCCAGCTATAAACCCTTTTGGCTGTCCAATGTTTCTCAAAATAATTGTCTCTTCAGAATCCGGAGCGCCAATTGAAGATCTGGTTCCTCCTAACGTATTAATAATTCCTAGATGATTGAATATCTGTCCACCCATTACCTCTTTGACGCAAGAGGCTATATATTGAGAATTTGCATAATGCTCATGGTCTACTTCGATAATCTGTAAGCTAGGACAGTTCATGTGTTTTTTATATATCTCTGTTGATTTTTGTAAGCTTCCCGTCATAGCAAAGACCTGCTGCCCTTCCTCAAGAGCTCTAGATATAATTCCTTGACTCACTCTGCTGTTAGCCGCTGGAATGATAAGAGCTTTTGTAGAATTTTCTTTATTGATTTGGCTAGAAACACCAGAGCTTGTCGATGCTAAAAGTCTGGGGATATTCCTAAAAATGTTAGATGTACTCATATATTAACCTTAATTATTAATTTTATTTCTTTTTTAATAAAAACTTAATTAAGTAAAATTATAATATTTATTAATAAAAAAATAAACAGAAAAATGAAAATATTTTTATTTATAAAGAAATAATTTTTGTATTCGAGAAAATTTGCTCTGAAATGCCGACTGCCGTATAAGGCAAGCTATGGTCCTTTATCTACAACAAAAGATACATATCAAACCTATCCTCGGCAATTTGGGCTTGCTGCTACACTTAATCGCTGGTATGCTGGGCTTCACTGCATTAGTCGCTCTTTCTACACTGGAATGGTTCGCCGTTCTTCCTTTCACCGCTTTAGCTTTGGTCGTTTGGTCGATTGGGTATCTACTGTACCGTGTCTACTTTGTGCACCACGAAAAGCTCCATTTATGGGACGCCATGGTGATAGCCGCACTTGGCTGGCTTAGCTGCAGCTTTGCCGGTGCTTTACCTTTCTACTGGCTTGGCAAACTTGCCTTGCCTTCTACGGAAATGCACTTGCTTAGCCAATTTGCAAATGCCCTCTTTGAATCTTTTTCAGGGTTTACAAGTACAGGGCTAAGCATTTTACAAGATCCAGAGCTTCTTCCCCTCACCCTCCAATGGTGGCGCTCTTTGACGCAGTGGATTGGAGGTATTGGTCTTATTGTCTTTATGCTTTCACTAACCTCTTTACGATTAGAGGGATACGAGCTTTACTACGCAGAAGCGCGCAGTGACGCTATTGGAAAGAATATTTCTGCAACAGCGCAGTTTATCATTTTGACGTACACTATTCTTACTTTCATAGGTTTCACTCTTTTCTGGGCATTGGGCATGCCGATGTGGAATGCGCTCAACCACGCTATGACAGTGATTTCCACAGGAGGATTTTCTCTGCATAGCAGCAATATAAAGGAATATCCCCTGCACCTACAAATAGCGTCTATGATCCTTATGGTGCTGGGAAGTATTAGCTTTGTTGTATACCATCAAATGTTTAGAGAAAAAAAATGGAAAGCGTTATGTAAAAATCTAGAACACCGCTTTTTTATTGCTATTTTAATGATTGGAGCGGTATGTACCGCGCTTGTTAATATTTGGAATCAATACACGATCACTTTGGATGAGTCCATTTTTCAATGGGTATCAGCGCTTACCACTTGTGGTTTTAGTACTGTGGCTCTCGATACTTTTCCTTCTATGACAAAGGTCTTGTTAATTGCTGCAATGTTCATTGGTGGAACCACGGGATCTACGGTGGGAGGGCTAAAATGCTTGCGTATCCTCTATTTGCTTTCGGGTATACACCTAAGACTAACAACGATCACGAAGCATAAGGAAAAAACTATTTTAAAGGGATACCGCGCTAAAACAAAGTCGCAAGCGGCGGAGGTAGATCTGCCTAAAACGGAGCGTTCTAATCGGCTCTATGCAGCTGGTGTCTTATTTTTTCTCTGGATAATAACGCTATTTTTGGGTTGGTTTTTCCTCTTAAAACACACGCCTGCACAAAATCCATTAAGTGTATTGTTTGACGTGGCAAGTGCGCTGAATAATGTGGGGCTTTCTTCAGGAATCATTACCACGTTGCCTCCCCATGGAAAATATATTGTAATCACTATCATGTGGCTGGGACGTTTGGAAATTGTCCCA
The DNA here is from genome assembly GCA_030430655.1 of Chlamydiia bacterium. Taxonomy (GTDB): domain Bacteria; phylum Chlamydiota; class Chlamydiia; order Chlamydiales; family Simkaniaceae; genus JAUIKQ01. The sequence goes on along the minus strand of JAUIKQ010000082.1, from coordinate 3,098 downwards.
GCACTTATCCTTTTTCTCTCTTTTTTCCAGATCAAAGCCCGCCAAAAAAAGGCTATCCTTCATTCCAAAAAATAAGCCGGATATAACAAACGGCTAAGCTGCATTGCTTGGTTGAGTAATTCCTCTGAGTTTCTATTTATCGCTTCGCTACCTTCTGTAATAGAAAAGGGCCTTTCTGGACAAAACCCTGTAGCCAAACACTCTACATGTGCAAAAAGCTCGCAGAGCAACCGATCTTCCTCATCGCTACAATCTATGGATGCAAGATCATTGACCAATTCCCTCACCACCCCCAACTGCGCCTTTTGCTCCTTACTTTGACAATTTTGCCGCTCGGTCTGGTCTAGGGACTGCTTTAATAGCTCTAGCGTATCCCTTTGCCCGCTTTCGCCTTCCAAACTGTCTATATATCCAAACACATTTCCTCCACTGGGCCCAATCTGCATACAAACGCACTCCTCTTTGAGTTAAAAAGTATAAAGCGGCGATTGTACAGCACCGGGTGAATAAAGGGGAAAGCTTTTTACATAAAATCTAATTAAAACCCAAACTTTAATAAATTAATTCTCTATATTAACAAATATATTAAATTTTAATCTTAGATAAGTAAAAGGGCGAAAACAAAAGCAAACAGAGAAAATGACTCCACGATACCAAGAGCCGCAAAACATTTCCCATAAATAGCGGGCTGTTTTGCTGAGGCTTGTATGCCTGTTGCAGCACACATTCCTTGGTAAATAGCTGATACCATCACGGCTAGACCAACGGAAGTGCCGATGCCAATAGCCGACGTTGCCGGCAAGGACCCTCCTCGCACTGCGTTTGCCATAATAATCATCAAAACAAAACCATAAATGGCCTGCGATGAGGGAAGAGCGGACATGCCGATAAATTTTCCATGGTTTTCATCAACGCGGCTCATCACTCCATGTGATGCCATGCCTGCAATCCCACATCCGATAGCGCTGCCTAAGCACCCAAGCCCCAAAGCAAGAGCAGGCCCAATCATATTAACGTCCATAATACTTTCTCCTTAATTAGTGTCGGTACAATCGCCTGAGCGGGTTAAATAGCCTGCCTCCTCCCTCAAAAGAATGGTGATACCATTCTATGAAATTTAAACGGAGGCCATGGATAATACCACCCATGATACCTAAAACAATATTTAATCCATGCCCTACTAGAATAATCAAAAATCCAAATACAAAACCCACTTTTTCGCCCATAGAGTTAAAAGTGCTTGCTAAAATCATACCCGCAAGACCTAAAGCGTAGAGACGCAAATAGGAAAGGATATCGGCAAATATTTCAATGCTTTTTGCAATACTCGCTAGTCCTTTCCAACGGTGCTGTATTAAAGCCAAAAGTATAGCAACCGCTATCCCGCCTAAAAGTAATTGCAAGCCTACTTGCTCTGTAGCCACTTTGCTCATAAGCCCTAAAGCATGGACGGAAGAGGTCGTGTGTAAAAGAGCTGGAAAATAGAGATAGCCTCCAAAAATAGCACAAACCCAACCTAAGTGTGATAAGTCGCGACGTACGCTACGAAGCAGGGAAAGGGCGATGTGTAACATTCCAATCAAAAGGGCAAATTCCATGATAAGCCCATCTTGCACACTGTTCATAACGGTGTACTGTAGCTTTCCCTGCTTTATTTCGTGGCCCTGTAGCAGGAAGCTTTCTGGCGTTTTTGCTTTTGCTAAAGCGGGAATCGCTTTTACCCACTCTTGATAATCAGCATCTTGTGGGTTTTGAATATAATACTCTACTTTCTTTTTGACTAAATAGTGTACAGGCGCGCATTTCCGAAGTAGGCTGTCTGGAGCAAGCTCAATGCCAAAGTAAGAGCCAACGCAAAAACCCCATGCCACACAACCCATCGCAATGAGAATCATGAGCTTTATAAATCGCCTACCAAAGCCCTGTATGTAGGGAAATTTGTAACGTATCCCAAGACCGAGGAGAAGATAAATCATCCCATATCCCGCATCGGCTACAATCATGGAAAAAAATACCAGAAAAGACCAAAACACCCAACTAGAGGGATCTTCGTCTTTGTGGGAGGGAGTATCATAAACGTGTACAAGGTCTTCCCCGATGTGAGCAAGTCCTTTGTTTTCTAGATAGGTTGGTACTAAGTCCCCTTCTTCTGTACTTAAACGCTCAAAATAAATACCAAGACCGTCAAGCAATGGGGGGATATTTACTTTGAGGTGCCGTGGTATCCACGCTTCAACCGCAAAAAGATATTCGTCCAAATGCTTTGATACGCCTTCTTTTGCTTTGTTTAAGTGTTGCACGTCCAGCTCTTGCAGCAGCGCCTCTTGCAATGCAGGCAAACAAGCGGCCAACTCTCGCAGCTCCTTGTGCGCTTGAGCAATAACCTCTTTCGTCTTCCTTAGATGCTCTTCTAAATCAGATAAAGAAGTGGTGAAATGCATTTCAATAGCTTCTGAAAAGCTCACAAGGTGCGGGCTGATGCTGATAAAGTAGTCCATATCGTGCTGTGTACTGATGTAAACAAGATGGCTCGACTGCTGCACTTTATGCGCTTTTGCCCGTTTTACACAAAAAAACTGTATGTGCCTCTTTCCTAACGCCTCTATATTGCGCACTTCTTCTAAAGAAAAATCTCCAAATGGCGCAATGCGCGCTATTTCCCCCTTTAACACACGTAAACGCTCTTCTTGCGATTCTTTGTCTTTCGCAAGGCAAACAACATATTTTGCGATTTCAAATGGGTCATCCACTTCTTTTGGCTTGGCTTTGTCTTCTTGTTTCAAATATTTAATCGCTGATAAAAAGGTAGCCGTGCTTTCTAAAGCAACCTCTTTCGGTATGCTCTGCGAAAAAAACTCGATAAATCCCGCACGCTGCGCTTTTAAGAAAAAAGTGGCCTTATCACAAGCAAGCCCAACGAATAATACTTTATCTACATCATACCGCATGCTGCCCTCTTCGACGCAAAGCTATTTTACGCTTTGCTACTTTTGCTTGTGCTACGCTCGCAAGCTGTTGATCACTTAGAAAAATCTTAATTTTTTTGATATTTGCGTTTGCCCGGGGGATCAATACCCTATCAAAAAGGTTAACACGGA
>JAUIKQ010000081.1 GCA_030430655.1 Chlamydiia bacterium | reverse complement strand
ATGGAATTTAACATAGAACCTGTGAGCTGTCAACTGCTTCTATGTTTTTTGCTAAGCTTGTTGAAAACCTAGGCAATCTGAGTGTTAGGATCCTGGAATGGAAGGTAAAGACCTATTAAAAAAATGGAGCAAAAGTGGAGCATTCTAGCAATTTGCTTCAATGTTAGCATAACTTGTTCCTCCAAATTCGGAGGATATGATCTCAAAGTGGGTCAATTTTCGTTCGCTGATGTGGATCACTTTACACCCGTTGCTAACATAAGACCAATTTATCACTTCAAACCCGAGAGAGTAGAAGCTCATATCCTGCTATGCTATTTAGCCTTCTCCCTCATCAGGTACGCCGAATACCGAATAGAACTTTGGAGAACCCAAGCAAGTATTTTGAAAGATCACAAAACAAACAAGAGCTACCGAGTTCCATCCAAGACCAGCGAAATTGCCCAAAAGTTGTATCAGACCTTCGGCCTTGTCCGCAATGAGAGGATATGCTCAATCGAAACGACGTAGTGCCCAAAAATCGACTTCTCCTAGGGAGATTTCCCTAAATCGCTGAAGTCAGGTGAATATCACACTATGTATCATATCATGCACGGACAACTGACAAACTAGACAAGCGAAACCTGATCAATTTTTTATCCACAGGAAATTGAGAGCACTTCGCAATTATGGTTAGCGACACTAACAACAATAAGAAAACCCAAATAACTATCCATTCTCTATGAAATAATCCCATTGGTTTTTTGCTCCTATCTAAATGCCTGCATATGTTCAATGGTCGGCGCAAAGTGCCACTTTGCAACCGCTGCTACTAAATCCACTACGACAATCATCACTAGCAAGGTAGACCCCATTCCTAAACCAAGTACTTGGAATGCAATAAGACAGACGCTAAGCGCCAAAGCGGCCGCATCCGAAAAAGCTGTAGCTAGAAGGAACCTGTCTATAGATTTTTTTATTTCGGGCGGACAAACAGCAAGTTGCACACGCTGGTACAAAGCCTGTGCATCTACAAGCCCTAGAGCAGATAATATCCCGCTAAAAGTATGCGCAAGCAAGGATAAGACCGGAGCAACCGCTCCGACAACAATAAACGCTCTGTCTGCCAACCAATCTACGCAGTTGGTTATATGGGTGACAAACGACAAAATAGGGTAACGATCAGAAAGAGAAGAGAAGGGACCTGGAAGAAACGACGAATGCATCCGCTGCTTACAAAACCAGACATCATCAAACAATGCCCACCCATAGAACCCTCCAACACAACAATCAAAAGGAGAAACCATGCCGCTCATGCTAATCGCTCTATTTCTCGTTTGAGAAAGAATTCTGCCAAATGCGAAACCACACCTACTGTAGCTAAAACAAGGAGAGGGAAAGGGCCTAAAAGAGGCGTGAAAACAATGCCAAGCAATAAGAAGAAATTCATCGTAAAACCAGCAATACTCCCAGCGATATTTATAAGTGCGCTCTCTTGTTGCTTTTTGTCTTTCAAAGTAACAACGGTCTTACTCCATACTTTTGCCTTATCCCACACATTGTGAGCCGTTAACCACATCGTTGCTATATGCCGAAAAGCATTCATTACAGGTAACGCTCTTCCAATAGCAAGAGCGCCAATATCGCTGAGCCACTTAGCGCACTGGCAACCAGTAGCGACAAGCGTTGCAAATTTCCTGGAAATACTGCGTATCCCCCCTTGAACAATAGAGTCATAAAAGTCTCTTATCTTAGCGGGAAGATCGGCAAAAAACGTGAGCGTTGCTGCACATTTTATGGCTTTAATCGCCGTCCTTAAGACGGGAAATGCACTTGTATGTAGCGCATCACAAATGCAGTCTATCCACTCAATACTTGTGTGTGTCAACTTAAGGGAAGATCTTAACTCTCCTCCCATATAGTCTGCAAAGGTTGCACAATGGTCCTTTGTCTGTAAAACGGTGTTACTCATTGTCCACCTCTCGCATCTTGCATTAAATAAGCAGCCACGTCTCCAATGAAAAACGCTGCAGCAAGAAGGAGCATCAGATCAGCAGAGAAGGCAATCCCGATAGCCAAACCTACAACCGTGAGAACCCCCAAAGCGAATCGAGCAATTGAAGCCGCAAGCCTGCACATATTTTGTCGGTCCAAAGCCTCGGTTTGATCAGGCTCTGTCATATCACAAGCAACGGATACAATGCCATTCACCCCACCAACGCAAGTGGCCACGCCACCAATGGCCTCGGTAAGCACCTTAATAGGAGGCGACAGAGAGAGTACCGATGCGACGCGTAAAAACCGTATTCCGTCCGTAAGATCTGAAACAAAGTCTGCAAGGTTTACAACAAAACGCCAAAACGCTTTGAAAACAACAGAAACTTCAACGCGGCGATCTTTCCAATAATTGTTCCAGGCGTGTTTTATGCCTGTGGCGCTCAATGCGGTTTTATATCCCGAAAGTACCGATCGAGGAATACCAAAGCCATCCGCTGTATCAAGAATAACACTGCCAGCTTTACTTAAATTGACAGCCTTTGTTGAAGGTAATACTTTTCCTGATAAAGAGGCACATGTCCCCAAAAGCCCTACTGCCTTGCCAGGGGAATCAGAAGAATATTTTGCGATTCCTCTTAAAGGATTATAACCATCGGGCAAGATAGGACAGTGATTTGTAACGGCCGCCATACTACTCCACTTTTTAGATCTGTAAGGGGGGCATTATGAGGGATTTATGGAATATATGCAAACACAATTATGCTCTACATCGATTAAGCCAAAAGAGGGGGACAGCGAAGTCCACGCGCCCACTCTTTGGCAGACAGGGGAAGTTTTCCTTCTAGCTGAACACTCAATAAAGACAAAGCCCCTTCTTGACAAGACACAATCCATCCTTGCTCAGCAGAAAAATGGAGTGTTGTCCCTGCTGCTGTAAGATTTGTATTTACCGGCTCGACAACCCGTGTTTCAAGAATCTTCAGTGTTTTTATTTTTCCTCCAATATTCACTTGGGTCCAGGCACCGGGCTTGGGTGTCAGAGCACGCACTAGGTTGTGAATCTGCGTTGCAGAGCAGTTCCAAGAAATGCGGGCTGTTTCACGAGTAATTTTTTGAACAAAGGTTGCGCGAGAATGCTCTTGCGGAGTGTAGGTAACAACCCCGTATGCGTAGTTATGGACTAGCTGGAGCACCATCTTGCAACTTAAGTCACACAGCTGCTTTTCAAGCTCCGGAAAAGTCGTATTGGGAGAAACGGCTATCCTAGCTTGACTGACTATATCACCAGCGTCCATCTTCAAACCCATGCGAATCAGCGTCACTCCTGTTTCATCTACCCCATCCATTAATGCCTGCTGAATTGGTGAGGGACCTCTATACAAAGGAAGTAGAGAAGGATGAATATTGATTGCTGCTTGCCTTGGTAAATCAAGCAAACTTTGCTTGATAATTTCTCCATAAGCAACCACCAGCAAAAGATCGGGCGCCAAAGCTTTTAGTGTTTCTACAAACTCCGGCGTGGAGGCTTTTTGCGGTTGGTAAATGGGAACGTCTAGGCCCTCTTGTAAACACCGCTTTTTGACTGGGGGCATTGTCAAACGCAAGCGGCGACCTGCTGGACGATCCATTCTCGTAACAACTGCGACCACGTCAAGGTGTTGGTCGAACATAAAAGAAAGGATATCCGCCGCAAACTGCGAGGTGCCAAAAAAAACTATCCTCACACTTCTCTCACTGAATTTAATTGTTCAATAGACTTTAACTGGGTAGCTTGGACAGAGAAACCTCGCTATCCTCTTCGAGCAGATCCTCACTACAGCCGCGATGCAAACCAATCAGCCCACGCTTCGAAGTGCGACAAAAATTGACCCAATGCACCAGTTCGTCATTCATTTCTACTTCTTCTTCAATTGCCTCTAAAGCGTCGTTGAGAGATAGCCCCGACCTGTAGGTTAATTTAAACGCTCGCGTCAATGCCTGACGCGTCTTGTGAGAAAAACCACGGCGCTTTAAACCCACTAAGTTTAATCCACCCAGTCTATAAGGAATGCCCGCCCCTATCGTAAAAGGAGGGACATCACTCGTAATGCGACTCAACCCTCCCACCATGGCATGGCAACCGATCCGGGAGAACTGGTGGACTGGAGTCATCCCTCCAATAATCGCATAATCTTCTATGGTGACATGGCCCGCTAGCATCGAGTTGTTTGACATAATGACATGGCTGCCAATTTTGCAGTGGTGGGCTACATGACAATAAGCCATAATCAAACAGCGGTCTCCAACTTCTACTGTTGAGTTTTCGACAGAAGAAGCATTGATTGTTACAAACTCTCGGATTTCACAGTAACTTCCAATTTTGACAAAAGTCTTTTCACCACGAAATTTTAAATCTTGCGTCTTGGTCCCGATGCTCGCACTTGGCCAAACAACGGTTCCCTTACCAATAGTTGTATACCCATCTATGTAAGCATGAGACTTGATTATCACCCCATCTTCAAGGATCACAGTCCCTTTGACAATGGCATACGGCTCAATTGTAACCCCATCCCCAATTTGCGCACCAGGCTCAACAACGGCTGTTGGATGTATCTTTCTTGCCATTTAAATTTTGCATGTTAGAATTTTGTTCCCCACGTTAGCCCACAAAAGCGGCTAGACCGCTTTTCAACCAAGCTTCCCCAAGGCCGACGCCCAGGTTAGCAAAAGAAAAACAAGAAAGCAAGATGAAAAAGGACTTAACCCATGGAGCTCTCCCAGGTCTTCTCATACTTCCTCAAGGGCTTTTAAAGCAAACCCAATCTCCGCCTGGGCTGCGAGCTGTTTTTCTACCATTGCTTTTCCCACAACCTTGCCAGCACGACTTCCCAAATGCAAGCTCTGCACATGTAGCTCTAAACTATCTCCAGGAACGACGGGACGACGAAACTTTGCATTGTTCACATTCAACAAAAAAGCAGATCGATCCTGGTACCCCTTTTGGTGAATGAAAACCCCCGCGGTTTGTGCTAACGCCTCTAAAATAAGCACACCGGGCATGATGGGAAACTTAGGAAAATGGCCCTGAAAAAAAGGCTCATTCATGGTCACACTTTTTTGGCCTACAATCCAGCCATCTTCCAGGTGAATCTCTAAAATTTTGTCTACTAACAAAAAGGGGTAGCGGTGAGGCAAAATCTTTGCAATACCGTTTATATCCAAATAAACCGAATCTGACTTCTCCATCAAGCACTTTCCACTGTTAAAGCGTCCATAATTTTCTTAGCTAACAACACATTAGAAGCATGTCCTGACCGCACTGCAATGATATGCGCCAAAAAGGGCTTGCCCACTAAGGAGAGATCTCCAATAAGATCTACCACTTTATGACGTACCATCTCATCCGGGGATCTTACACCTTCTGGATTTAAAATGGAATCCCCTTGAATGATCACCCCTTTACTGAGATCTCCCCCCAAAATGCGTCCCTGCTTAACCAAAGGAGCAATCTCTTCGTAAAGAGCAAATGTTCTCGCTCTTGCAAGAGCGTTTGTAAACGTCTGTGGAGTGATCACAGACGTATAAAACTGCGCATCCAAAAGAGGGTGTCCGGGATAGCTTAGCATGTAGCTGATCTTGAATACATTTGATGGCAGCGCCACTAGCTGCACTTCCTCTTGCTGCTCAAAAACAGGGAATTTTAGGTTGTAAACGGTACGTGCCTTTTTCTG
>JAUIKQ010000080.1 GCA_030430655.1 Chlamydiia bacterium | reverse complement strand
TACATTTTGACATGGTAATTATAGCAAGCAATTCTCCTGGTCATCTTTTGTGCGAGGAAGATCTAAAAAGGGTGTATAAAAAAGGGCTTATTGTGGATCTGAGTATGCCGTCTCATGTAGACCCGCAGTTAAAGGCTCATCCTCTTCTATCAGTTTATGATTTAGATGATCTAAGCATATCTATGCGCCATAAAAGTGGAGAATTTGTTAAATTAAAACAGGCATGTCAGCAGCAAATTGATGAAAACATTAAGCGGTTAATGGAAAGCTTGCAGCGCAGGGGAGAGAGATATGAAACGGTTGGTGTATAGCTTGTGTTTTTTGTGCAGTGGCTGGCTCTTTGCAGCCGATGCGTCAACACTTCCTCGGCTACAAGAAACACAAGGAGACTACTATGCAAGTGGAAAAATTGTAGAAATTTCTGGGAAGGTAAATGGAGATTTATATGTTGCGGCCGGTCAAGTATTCATTGATGGAGAGGTCACAGGCTCTGTTTTAGTGTGTGGAGGGATGCTCAGTATTTCTGGCGCTGTAGGAGAAAATGTGCGGGCTTTGGTAGGACAGGCACAACTTTCAGGAAGCGTTAAGGGGAATGTATCGATTGTTGCGGGGAATGTGGATATAACGGGATCTGCTGTGATTGGACGTAATTTATCTGGGATGATAGGAAGCAGTAATTTGTCTGGCAATATTCACAACGTGGTGCGTTTGTATGCAGGTAGTTTACGCCTTTCTGGCACGGTTAGGGAGATGATTGCCTATGTGGGTCAGCTCACGCTTACTTCGACGGCTCAAGTAGCAAAAAGTATTAACTACTGGAGCAGTCATGAAGCGATTGTGGCCGAAGAGAGCCGTATTGGGGGCGAGATTGTGCATCATGATGCTTTTTGGGGCAAAAAATTTCGCCAAGGTAAGGGATATATCAAAGTGATTTCTCACTATTTAGCTATCGTGATGAATCTTTTTTATACCTTGATTTTAGGGATGATTTTTTTACGCTTTTTCCCAGAAAAGATCAAAAACGGTTATTTGGTACTAAGAAATCGCTTTTTTCATGCTCTGATGTGTGGAATTATTTTCTTGGTTGTCATGCCGCTGATTTGCTTGGTATTGGTCGTTTCTATTGTTGGCATGCCCTTTGCTTTGGCTGTCATTGCTTTGAATGCTATTGGTTTTTATAGCGTAAAGGTTATCGTGATTGCGTATGTTGCTCGGTTGCTTTTTCACAAGTTTGCTTACAAAAAGTGGGAAATTGTCTACTTTTGCATAACGACCTTTCTCTACTTCGGATTAACGCGTATCCCTTTTCTTAACGTGATTATTCCCGTCGTGACGCTCCTTTTGGGGCTAGGGGCTGTTATTTTGGGTAAGCGCCATACTTTGAAACAGGAGCCTGTCTGATTAGAAAAGAGCGCTACCGCTGACTCTTGGAAAGGCAACGACATCCCGAATGTTCTCCACGCCACACACAAACTGTACAAGGCGCTCAAAACCAAGGCCAAATCCTGAGTGAGGTACAGAGCCAAATCGACGCAAATCAAAGTACCACTGGTATTTTTCTAGATCCAAGTTCCGCTCTTGGACTTTGTCTTCTAAGTAAGCAAGTCGCTCTTCCCTTTGGCTTCCCCCGATGAGCTCTCCTACTTTGGGTACTAAAAGATCAAAAGCGGCTACCGTTTTATCGTCGCTATTGCTTCTCATGTAAAAGGCTTTAATATCCTTTGGATAATCTGTAATAACAACCGGTTTTTGGTAGATGATGTCTGTTAAATGCCGCTCATGCTCTGTTTGCAGATCACATCCCCAATTTACAGGATAGTGAAAAGAAGCTTTGCTTTTTTTTAAGATAGCAACGGCTTCTGTATAGGTAAGATGCGCAAAATTCACGCAAGCAAGTTGATTTAGCCGCTCAATGAGTCCTTTTTCTACGAACTGATCAAATAAGGCTAAATCCTCATGACATGTTTTTAGCACTTCTTGGATCAGGTACTGCAAGTACTGCTCTGCAATCTGGACAATATCGTGTAAATCCGCAAAGGCCATTTCTGGCTCAATCATCCAAAATTCTGCTAAATGCCGTGTGGTGTGAGAGTTTTCAGCCCGAAAAGTAGGCCCAAAAGTGTACACATCACAAAGGGCGCACGCATACGCTTCGGCATTTAGTTGGCCTGACACTGTTAAAAAGGTGGGGGTGGAGAAAAAGTCTTGGGTATAGTCCGTATATTTATCTGCATTTTTAGGAATAGCGTCTAAATTGAGTGTAGTGACATGGAATAAATCCCCTCCTCCTTCACAATCGGATGTGGTAATAATAGGTGTTTGTAGATACAAAAAGCCATTTTTTTGAAAAAAACTGTGGGTCGACATTGCCAAGCAGTTGCGCACTCGGCTAATAGCTCCTTGGAGATTGGTGCGAGGACGTAAATGGGCAATAGTGCGCAAAAATTCATTCGAATGCCGTTTTTTTTGTAAGGGGTAGTCGGGGGGGCAGATTTGGTGGATGTCTACCTTGGTAGCTTGCATTTCGTAAAGCTGCTCTTTTCCGGGACTTTTTACAATTTTTCCCGTTATAGCGACAGAAGACCCTGTTGATAACTGGCTCGAGATCGATGTGTAGTCTGGTAAAGAGGGGGAAAGAATCACCTGCATTCCAGCGCGGTTTGAGCCATCATTTATCGTGACGAAGGTGAAATTTTTTTGCGCGCGTACTGTGCGTATCCATCCACAGATTTTGACTTCGCGCTCGAGAATATCCGTTTCTTCGCTGGAGGCAATTGTTTTAATTTTCCATCGCATAATACTATCTCTTAGCAAACTGTTTTAGTAATTGGATTTCTTTTTCCCACATGACAGATCCATTAGGTGTTTCTAAGTATTTGGGAAGTGGAGCAAGTTTTGGGTGCTGCATTACCACTTCAAAACATGGCATGCCAATCAATCCCTTTCCAAGGGAGGCATGGCGGTCTTTTTTTGCGCCAAGCGGATGTTTCGAGTCATTGAGATGCAAAGCACATAAATACTTTAGCCCAACCGCTTTTTCGAACAGGCTAAGGGTGTGATCCCAAGCTTTTTTTGTTCGAATGTCATATCCCGCAGAGAAAATATGACAGGTATCGATGCAAACGCCTATGGGAACGGTGGCATGCGTCTCTTGAATGAGGTAGCCCAGTTGTTCGAAGGTGTGGCCAACGCTCGTGCCTTGTCCCGCTGTTGTTTCCAAGAGGAGACGTAAGTTCCCTTTTTGGCACAGGCTTTCACATTTTTTCAGGTTCTTAACAATCCTAGCTAAACATTTTTCTGGGCCGTCTCCTGTCGCTGCCCCTGGATGAAAATTTAAAAACGTGAGGCCTAATTGCTGACATCGCACTATTTCTTCTTTGAACGCATGCAAGCTCTTTATCTCTAACGCTTCTTTTGGCGAGCCGAGGTTTGTTAAGTAACTATTATGGCTCATGATATGAGAAAGCTTGGTCTCTTTCAGCGTTTCTTTCCACCGCGCCGTTTCTTCAAGCGTGATAGGTCGCCCTTTCCACTGCTTTTGATTGCTTGTGAAAATCTGGACCGTGTTGCATCCAATTTCTGCTCCTCGCAGCAGCGCTTTATGTACGCCTCCCGCAATGGAAGTGTGTGCTCCAACCAGTACGTCCTGTTTCGCCATCAAGTCATCACCCTCTTAACTACGAGTAGAGTCTATCATGCGTGATATATTTGATACAAAAAAATCCCCCTTTCTTTAAGCTTGTCAATACTTATGCAACGGTTTGGATCTGCTTTACTAAAAGGCGCAGCGCTGTTTTGCTGCGGCACCTTTCTCTCGAGATTATCGGGCGTTTGTCGCGATGTTTGTATGGCGACCAGCTTCGGTGCTACTCGAGCTGTTGCAGGGTTGATGCTGGCATACCGTTTGGCGAGCTTGCTAAGACGGCTCTTGGGAGAAAGTGCGCTGGCTGCTGCGTTTATTCCCCACTTCGAAAAGATGTGCCAGCGTAATCTCGGGAAAACTTTTTATCAGTCCTTTTGCTTAACTTGGTCGATTGTGCTTATAGGTGTGATTACAGTTGGAGAGGGTGTTTTATATTTTGTGCGATGCAAGTGCGGCTTATCTGCGTCTGCAAGAGAGCTTGCCTTGCTGGTGCAAGTGATGCTTCCCGGACTGTTTTTCATTGTACTTTTTGGACTCAATAGCGCTGTTTTGCAATATAAAAATAAATTTTTTTTAAATAGCGCTTCATCAATCTTCTTTAATTTTACCTGGATAATTGCAATCTATTTTTTACGCCATGCACCAGCCTCACAGGCGATGCTTGGTCTTGCTATAGCGATTGTTTTAGCCTTTGCTGTGCAGTGGCTTGTAAGCTGTTTGCAACTAAAATCCTATATCTTAAGCCGATGGACATTTTCTGCTTTTTGCACAAGCACCCGCTTTGTTTTTCGTGCTTTTTTTTGTAGCATTATTGGTGTAGGCGCTTTGCAAATCAATTCTGCGTTGGATGGCTTTTTTGCAAGAGATCTTGCTTTAGAAGGGCCAAGTTTTTTGTGGTACGCTTTTCGGTTGCAACAAGCGCCGCTGGCGCTCATCGCTATTAGCTTATCGACAGCGATTTTGCCACAACTTGCTAAGCAAAAAGCGCCCCACGAAAGTTTACTTTTGCTGCGCAGTGGTCTTCGTGTGGTGGTGCGCTATCTTATTCCTGCCATGGGAATTTTGTGGATTTTAGGGTTTGCTTCTTTGAACCTTCTTTACGGAAGAGGGGCATTCACAGTAGCAGCGCAAATTCAAACCCTTTACTGTTTATGGGGGTATACCTGTGCACTTTTTCCAACGGCGTTTGTGTTGCTAACCGCTCCTGTTTTTTATGCGCAACGCAGACACGTAGTTGCGATGAAAGGGGTGCTGTTGTCCGTGGTGATTAACGCACTTTTTAATTTGCTTAGTGTGAAAAACCACTGGCCTGTTGCAAGCATTGCAGTAGCCACAAGCCTCGGTGCCTTTTTCAATGCAGTTTATTTGAACTACAAAGGGAAAGTTTTCTTTAAACAGCCGATTTTCGATAATAAACTTAAAGCCGAGGCAGCTTTATCTTGCTTCGGAACGCTTGTCGCCATGAGCCTAGCGGCCTTTGTAGGTTACCAGCTCCACGATCCTACCCTAGACATCCTTCAATTCCATGCGCCCTGCGGAGCCACCCGAGCGCTTGTGCAGCAGATACAGCAGTTCAGTGCGCAGCTTGCCGTCTTTTCTGCTGTTTTTTTTGGCATAAGAGAGGGGATTAGCAGGTATGTGCTAAGAACTCGCAGACAAGCGGAACATTGATGGGAAGGGGAAGAGCCATCTGCTCTACATCAGGCACGTTCAGCATTTCTGCTCTAAATTTTTTGCTATCAACAGAAAGGTAATCAGGGATCCCCTTAGCTGTGTTAGCAACAGCAGACTGCACGATAGGATTGGTTTGCGACTTGGCCTTGATAGTGACAACCATTCCCGGGGTTACCTTAAAAGAACGGATATCTACTTTCTTGCCATCCACTTGAATATGGCCGTGCGCAACAAGCTGTTGGGCGTGAAACACTGTAGCAGCAAACCCTGCTTTATAGACGATATTATCTAGCCGCGACTCCAGTCTTTGCATCAGAATATGCGCTGTATTGCCTGGCTTTTTCACAGCCTCTTGGTAGTAACGCACAAGTTGTTTTTGTGTTAA
>JAUIKQ010000079.1 GCA_030430655.1 Chlamydiia bacterium | reverse complement strand
TTTCCTAGATTACAAAAACCATCAATCACTACTCCTGAATTATCTGTTAAGGTTGGTAATGCAGAAGTTAAAGTAATTGTATAATATGGATCAGTACCAAGATCAAAATATATATAATCTTTGCCAGCACTTGCATTTGCATCAGTAATAGCTTGATTTAAAGTACCTGCTCCACTACTAGCAGTACTATTTACCTTATAAATATTTGAATAGGTTGTTCCTGAAATTGTTTGTGAACCACCATTTGAAGAAGAACCTGATTTAGTTCCAACTTGAAAGGTTAAATGAGAAGTAGTAATAGCATTCACACTAACGGTTCTTGCAACGGTTGCTCCTGGAAAAATATCCGCTGTAATAAAAATATATCCGGTTGTACTTGCATTAATTTGCTGAGAAGTAAAAGACGAAAAAGTTTTTGTGCCTGCTGTACCTGCTCTGGAAAATCTGCATAGTCTCGAATAATTGTTTCGTAGTTGTGGGTGATGCGCTCCGCATCAACCTCCTGAAAAGGCTTTCGAGATTCTGAGTGCTTTAACAAGTCCGTCGCATCGAGAAGTTCGGTAACACTTTCTCTTCGCCTATCATATACTGCCTTAAGTTCTGTTCCCCCTATGTTTTCAATAAATTCTTTTGCTACATAAAAGTTTGTGGTTTCGGGCGGAGGAATTTCTATCCACTTACTATTTTCTTCGCATATCTTCCCATTGATAACTGTTCCCGTATTGAGGTGCCCTACGATCGGTGCATCTCGGTCAGGGCTGATTCGAACGTTGACTCGACTTCCTTCAACTATGTCGTCCAACACAAAACTGCGAAAAATGTAGGTTTTTATATCTTTTGGAGGTTGCACAGAAAAAAAATCGCCACTTTGTCCATTAATAATCACCAGCTCATTTTTGTCCAATTCGCGCACGACCTGGCTATCTAAATCTGGACTGACTCTCATCCGCACTTTCTTTCCGATCACCTTCCCGGTGAAGGGCTTGGAAAAAGCGCTATGGACTTTGCTTCCAAGGTGCAAGTCCACATCGTCGGCAAAGAGACTAGCACATAGAAAAGGCAAAAGAAGGAAACGGAGCGCTTGTTTCATACTGGATCTCCTAAATAAGGCGGTGTTACTCATTTTGACTACGTACGTGCCATTTTATTTATTCTACCGTTTTACGACTATCATTTTTTGCCTTCGGCAAACCGCTGGAAGTAAAATTGGGCTTTTGTAGCTAAATGTAGCTTTTTAAGACGCTGCGAACGTGTTCGCATTTTTTTTGTCCACATGTGCAGCCCACTGGGTCGCCCAAATAGACGTGGTAGTATTCTTCTTTATCCATTGGATTTGTAACGACATAGAGGTGGTCACCTTCTTGCTTGATGTCCCACTCGCGGAAAGATAAATCTTCTTCGGAGATCCGTTCTTCGGGCGTGTTTTCTTGATCCCTGCCCATGTGTTCCCCGTGGAGTACGTGCGCAATCTGGCAATAAAAGCAGTTGCAGTGAGGCTCAGCTTTAGGAAGGCTTTGAATGTCTGCTTCTGTGCCAAGTGTTTTTATTACTGCCGATAACTTCATCAACACTTCTTCTGGCAGGTTGGGCGCATTTTTCTGTTGCGGATTGTGTTGCATCATAGAAGTCATATTGTCCAGATTTCCTTGCAAGGGAAGAGAAAAATGGAAGGGGGAAGAGGGGGGCGAAGTGGATGGGTCGCGGTGCGTTTTTGATTCACAAAAATGGGCATGGACGGCAAAAATTTTCTCCATCAGATCCTTTCCAATTTTTGGAACTTTGACCGTTTTACCACATCGCAAAGAAACGTTTAGTTCTAAAGTGCGAGAATCATGCTCTAAGGATTGTACATTTTCCCAAGCAGTGGATATGTAGGGCGGAATACAGAGTACTTTTTGGTTAATCTTCATAAATGTACCACCTTTTGCCTTGCGGTTAAATTTTGCAGGTTTTTGCTTATCTTGAGGCCCATTATAGTACATTCTTTTGCGCACTGTCAATAAATTAGCACTCTCTTATGTTCAGTGCTATTATAGCAAGTGATTTGCAGTGAGTAAATTACGTAAGATTTTTCTCGTTGGTTTTTTTTGGTAATTTTGTTTAAAATGCGCTTGAATTAAGTGGAGGTTGCATGATGAAGACACAGCTTTGGGCTCCTAAATTAGAGGCCTTGATTGAAGAGAAGCATATGCTGAAAACAGGGTTTTACCAGGCGTGGACCGCTGGAGAACTAAGCGCTGGCCAACTTGCCAGGTATGCAAGGGGGTACTATCCGCATGTTGAGGCGTTTCCGACGTATCTCTCTGCTTTGCATAGCCGAAGCCGGAGTCTTTCCGTTAGACGTCATCTTTTACAAAACCTCATTGATGAGGAAGCGGGCGACCCTAATCATCCTGATTTATGGCGAGCTTTTGCAAAAGCTATGGGGGTGACTGATCAAGAGTTGTCAGGCCTGCCTGATTTGGCGACACAAACTTTGATTGAGCATTTTCGAGAAACGTGCCATAAAGGGAGCGTGGCTCAAGGGATTGCAGCTTTGTATGCTTACGAAAGCCAAATGCCAGCTATTTGTCCTCAAAAGGTTGAAGGGTTAAAGAGATGGTATGGGATTACAGACCCCAAGGCTTACCATTACTTCACGGTGCACGAGACGGCGGATGTAGAGCATTCCGCTGTAGAAAGAGCCCTTTTAGAGGAGATGGTGGATCCTGATCACCAAGAAGAAGTTTTAGCCACTGTAGATCAGACATTGACACAGCTTGGGTGTTTTTTGGATTCTTTCCTTTAGCGAGCAGCCCCTAAGTTAGACGTAGGGGCCTGTTATTTAGCTGCCTGGCTAGCGTTTTGCTATTAGCCGACATCCGTTACCAAAAAATAATAAGGGAATCTCTCCCTCTTTATGCAAACTGTCAACGGAAACAGCGCTGATAAAGCAACTTTTTCTAATATCATTAATGAACATATAGCCGGTTTTAAAAAGGCTATGAGCAGTCGATATTTGGTTGGTAAGAATGCGTTTTACACTCCAAATGCTTTGAAAGCAATGCCATGAGACAAAGAGCTTTTTTATTTCAAGAGTACCCAGTCAAATCAAAGAGACACATAAGCGCACTAACGGGCTTGCATTTATGACAGATTTGGGTGACGGGCATTTCGGAATAGAGCACGAAATATCCTATGCGGGAGTACCTTAGCGGTGGATCATTATCTTCAGCAAGGCAGTCTGGTAGAGAAAAGAAAACCTTACTAAAAACCCGGAGTTCAGGTTATCAGTGGCGACGAATGTCAGCTCAACCGCACATAAAATACAAATTCGGACAAAGAAAGCCTTAGTCGCGCGATTAGAGTATAAAAAAATTATTTAGGAGAATAAGCTAAAGTAATTTTTGGCTTGTATGCACTCATCAAAGCACACACCGGATCCAATTCCGTATTCGATAGTGGAGTATAGGTTGATATTTTTCCTGTTCGAGAATCCACCGACAAACTCTTGCCCATCCCTGTACCATCAGCTAAAATATCCTCAGAAACTACTTCCATTGGCAAATCATCCCTTTCCCTCATCCAGATCTTAATAGCTTCAATAATAGATTCAGACTCCCCTTTATAGCCTCCACGAAGATGAAGTTGCATGGGATTATCTTTAGTAATAGGCTTTTTAATTAATTTTCCGATATTCCAGAAGATCAACCCGCTAGATTCTCCTACCTCCTCAGCATTTGCAAAATGAACCACAAAGGCAATTTTATTTGCTGGATCATAACCGCCAAGAGCAACACATGGACCACAGCCATACGTAGCAACAACGGGCCTTTCGTCATCCTCCTGTGTGATAGCGAATTGCGACTGCAAAGCTTCTGCAATTTTATTACCATCAAGTTTAGCAGCTGAACTTACTCGAATCGATGGTTCTAAAAGCGAAGGAGTATCTTCTAGCGAAGATGTTTTTGGGAAAAAAAAATTAAATAAAGTTGGCTCAGATACCAAAGAGACAGATGTGGCACTAGGTTCAGAGGTTTTTCCCACCTCTTTGCGGATAAATTCCTCGGTTGAGATAGGCGGTGTATATAGGACAAGTGCGGTACTTTTTGTGTTTGTAACCATCGATCACTCCCCGAAAATAATAATTTTTCAGTCCAATGTAGCGCAAATCTTGATTATGTGTAAATAGGATCATGGTGATGACACTCTGTTTGCTGGCTTACTTCAGCTATAGGGCATAAAACTCATGAAAAATTGCGCGAAAGTGGTGAGCACTTTTTCGATCAAAAGAAGCGGCATCTGTTTTATTGCAATTTGATTATTGTTTTAAAATGCATTTTTGCCACTTGCGTTAGGCAATCTCTGCCGTGTTTATTAACAAATGCTTTTCCAGCATCAAGAACATGGGCAGCGCCTTTTGGAAGAGTAACTTGGAACTGCGAGGCTAATTTCTTCAATCCTTTCAAAAAATTGCTTCTAGCGATAATAGAGGCTGCTGCAACCACGATGTCTTCTTCTCCTTTTGTCCTTTGTTCTAGTCGTAGTTGTAAATGTTTTTTTTGCACGGCCTGCTCAAGAACATTTTTACTGGCGAATTGATCAACGATCGCATACGGGCATTTTGTTTTGCGGTGTAACTCGTCAATTGCCTTTGCGTGTAAAAATGCTAATAAGTAATTCAGATTTCCAAAGCGTGCATAGAGTTTGTTGTATTCTTGAGGCATTAAAGTAATAGAATAATAAGTAAATTCGTTTTGAATTATGTCACTTAATTGTATGATTTTTTTGTCACTAAGAGATTTACTATCAACAACCCCTAGATGAGATAGCCGTTTGATTTGCTTTGCATCAGCCTGCAGGGCTGTAACGCATAAAGGGCCGAAAAGATCGCCTTTGCCTGCCTCATCGCTTCCCATACGCGGTGTCAAGTCAGTGGCTACTTGCGCGGGGTAAGAATAGGAGAGGTTTTGCAGTATATTCGGTTCGAGGTAGTAGCGGATAAAGCTGTCTTTTTCTTTGCCCTGAACAGTGAGTTTGCCGCTTTTGTATAGCGTACACGAGATTCCCACTTTTTTCCCCGAGAACAAGGTGTGAGGTGGGGCACTTAAAACAAATCCCGCTTCCAATAGGTCTTGCTTTAACCGGGGAGCTACGGACAGAGAGACGGTAGTGACAAAACAACTGTTTTTAGAGAGCATGAAGGAATTGTACCTTTTTTGGGGATTTTCTTTGAAGATTTTCTCCCGATGGAGTACCTTAGGGGAGTTGAGGTTTTGGGTCTACTGAGGTGTTTATGGATGCAGAATTGAGGAAAATGGGAGAGTGTTTTCGCTTAAGGAGAGAAGAAAAGGGACTTTCGTTAAAGGAGGTAGAGAACAACACTTCTATTCTTAGTAACTATCTTAAGGCTATTGAGGAAGGATCACTAAAGCGGTTTCCTTCTCCTGTGCACATACAGGGGTTTATTCGCCAGTACGCAAATTTTTTAGAAATGGACCTTGAGGGTATTTCCAAGCAATTCCCCAGCATTTTTCAAATCAGTGGAGAAAAGCATGACTTTGCCTACGGAATTGGAACATTGGAAAAACGGGGAAATTTGCATGGTGGAGTAAAATGGTTACCCAATCTGTTATGGGCCGGTTTGTCAGCATCCATTCTATTTTGCGCTTGGTATTTAGCAAGGCGTTTTGGCATTTTGTGATTTCCATTTTTATAGCTTGCGTAAACAAGGCACGCGTTGTATGTTAAAAAAATAAATATTTACAGATAGAGATCTATGGAAGGGAAAACGTTAGGAGATTTTCATTTAGTTCGTCAGCTTGGTGAGGGTGTTTTGGGCGCAACTTATTTGGCAGAGCATCGGTTTTTAAAGCAGGAATTTGTGCTAAAAGTGCTATCTGAGGGTCTGGGAAATAGTTCACA
>JAUIKQ010000078.1 GCA_030430655.1 Chlamydiia bacterium | reverse complement strand
AGAGGTGGCCAAAGCAGGGGCTGAAGTTATTCAAGTTCCATGTTTGAATACTGATGCGCAGTGGGTGAAAGACTATGCTCATTTTATTCGAGTTCAAATAAGAGGAACATTATAAGAGAAAAGAGCACTTGATTGCAGCAAACATCGATCAAGCTTTTATCACCAATTCCGTCGTGACGCCAACGCTCAAACCCAGTTTAATGGACCGCTACATTATCGCTGCACAAAAAGGGAACATGCGCCCAATTCTCATCATTAATAAATGTGATTTGCTAACGTCTACGCAATTTCCTTTGCAAGAGCGCAGCAAAGAAAAGGCTCTCCTACAAATGTGCTTAGAGACATATCAGCGCTTGGATATCCCGATATTTGCTGTCAGCGCAGAAACGGAAGACAATCTTTTTGCTTTAAGTAAAATGATGCGGGGGAAAACCTCGGTTTTTGTGGGGCAATCAGGGGTGGGTAAGTCTTCTCTTATCAATAGGATAACCCACAGCAAGCAGCGAATCGGCTCTATCACAGCAAAAACAAAAAAAGGGTCTCACACAACGACAAACGCTCAGCTTATCCCTTTGCCAGAAAAGGGGTTTTGCGTGGATACTCCCGGCGTGAAAAGCTTCGGACTTTGGAATGTTGACAAGCCAGACATCAAAACCTATTTTGCAGAATTTGCCCCTTTTAAGCAGCAGTGTCGCTATCGGGGCTGCTGCCATCTTCATGAACCTGATTGCGCAGTAAAGCAAGCAGTAGAAAACGGCGCTATCTCTCCCTTGCGCTACGAATCCTATTGCATCTTAATGGCAGAAGATGTACTACAAAAGTGGAGATAAAGACGAAAGGAAGCGTTCATGCCAAAAATCATAGATATCCAAGCGCTAGAAATTTTAGATTCTAGAGGCAACCCAACCATTGCAACAACAATAACTACTTCTTCAGGTGCCGTTGGAAAAGCAGCTGTTCCGTCAGGAGCTTCTACGGGGGAGCATGAGGCTGTAGAACTACGCGATGGCGATGTGAAAAGATACAATGGACAGGGTGTACAGAAAGCGGTTGCCAATGTCAACACTATCTTGGGAAAACATTTGCATGGTATGGATGTGCGAGAGCTTGAGCAGATCGACCATGCGATGATTACGCTCGATGGCACAGAAAACAAGCGGCACCTTGGCGCAAACGCTATTTTAAGCGTCTCTTTAGCCGCTGCCCACGCCAAAGCCAGTTTTGAAAAAACGCCTTTGTACAAAGTGCTATCCACGGGCGCATCGACAACGTTGCCTTGTCCTATGATGAACATCATCAATGGAGGAAAACACGCCGATAATTCTTTAGATTTTCAAGAGTTTATGATCAGACCGAAAAATGCTCCTTCGTTCAAAGAAGCAGTTCGCTGGGGCTGCGAAGTGTTTCACGCGTTAAAAGAGCTGCTAAGAAAGAAAAACTTTGCCACTTCTGTAGGAGACGAAGGGGGATTTGCACCTAGTCTGCAGTCGAACACGCAAGCCCTGGACTACATTATAGCCGCTATCGAATCTGCTGGATACAAACCCGGAGAGGATATTTCCATCGCCCTAGACTTGGCTGCCTCCGAAT
This sequence comes from Chlamydiia bacterium, assembly GCA_030430655.1. GTDB lineage: Bacteria > Chlamydiota > Chlamydiia > Chlamydiales > Simkaniaceae > JAUIKQ01. The sequence goes on along the minus strand of JAUIKQ010000078.1, from coordinate 4,385 downwards.
TTTTTGAGAAGGAAAGTGGCCTTTATTTTGAAATGAAAAAACGGCACGCAAAACAGCGAGCGTGCACTTTTACCTCTCAGGAAATAACAGAAGAGCTGCATAGCCTTGCCAAAAAATATCCAATTGACTCGATAGAAGATGGTTTGGACGAGAATGATTGGAAGGGATGGCAGTACATGACGAGAAAGCTTGGCGGGGAGATCCAGCTTGTAGGAGATGACCTTTTTGTTACCAATCCTACTTTTTTAAAAAAAGGCATTTCCTCTAATACTGCAAATGCTATTCTCATCAAGCCAAACCAAATTGGCACATTAACAGAAACCCTGCAAACGATTCAGCTCGCACATAAGCACGGCTATCGCACTGTTATTTCGCATAGATCAGGGGAAACGGCTGACACAACAATCGCAGATATTGCGGTCGCTACTAAAAGCGGTCAGATCAAGACAGGCTCCCTTTCGCGATCCGACCGCACTGCAAAGTACAATCGACTTCTAGAAATTGAGCAGCAGCTGGGCAAGCAAGCCCAATTTACCGGAAAAATTAGATGATCCCACAAACGCTTGCCCTCTTTGGAGAAGCGCAAAAGGGCCGCTTTGCTACCCCTCTATTTATCCATTCACCAAAACAACTGATGAGCTGTGTTGGGATGCCTTCCAAAACTTCGCAAGGCATCAGGCTTGCCGTAGAAATTTTATTGCACCAGCAAAGGCTCTTGTTTTTTCGGGTACATGACGAAGGGTTTAGCCTGGATGATTACTTAAGGGGTTTTTATATTTTACAGCACCGCTCTCCAGTAAAAAAACTATCCGCTCTTTGCCTTCCAGGCGTCGGTACACAATCTTTGCTACAGCAAGCGCTCACCGTGCTACATCCGCACGGCAGCCTTCTTATCTTAGAAAAAAAAGATCTCTATGACTACCTGACGTTGCTAGCGTAAATTAGCTGTCAAAGTAGGAAATCAGTCCTTGTTGCGTGGGAAGCATGCTTTTGCTTCCTTCTTGCCAGTTCGCTGGACAGACTTCGCCATGCGTTTCATGGAAGATAAGGGCGTCTAACACTCTGAGCACCTCTTCAATAGAGCGACCAAGAGGCAAATCATTGACCAACTGGTGGCGGACGTTACCCGACTTATCGATCAAAAAAAGACCTCTATAAGCAATGCCTTCATCTTCTTTTAAAACAGAGTAAGCGCGAGCAATCGATTTGTCTAAATCTGCAACGATGGGATACTCAACGCCTTGAATTCCCCCCTGCGCTTTAGGAGTATTCAACCATGCGAGATGGCTGTACTGGCTGTCAACAGAGCAGCCTACGACCTGGGCATTTCTTTTTGCAAAAGCCGCCTGCTGCTCTTGGAAAGCATGCAATTCTGTAGGGCAAACAAACGTAAAGTCTAAGGGATAGAAAAAAAATACTATATATTTATCCTGGAACAGATCCAGAGAAAACTTCTCTATGATACGATCCTTGCAAACCGCGCGCGCGGTAAAACTCGGAGCCTTTTTCCCAACTAATAATTGCATTATTTTCCTCCTCAGGCCGAATAAAAATTTTTAAATTTTTGCTCCGCTCTTTCTAACCACGCTTCTTGACCAATGGTTGTTTCTTCTCCATGCCCTGGAATAACGCGTGTGTTGGAAGGCAGTTGAGCTAATCTTTTCAAAGAGGGCCACATACGTTCCGGCTGCGCTGTCGGAAAAGAGAGATTGCCGATAGACCCTTTAAACAGTGTATCGCCAGATATCAGCACTCCCTCCTCTTTGGCATAAAAACAGACCCCTCCCGGGGTATGCCCAGGTGTGTGCATGACATGCCAACGCACATCACCAAGGTCAAATTCACTCCCTTCCTCCAAATACCCAGTGGGCTCTATTGGAGGTATCGTTAGAGGACAGGGAAGGCCATCACTTCCAGGCTCCTGCAAATTACCAGCATCTGCTTTGTGAACAAACACAGGCACATGAGGAAATTTTTCCCTTAATGCAAAAATATCTGCTATATGGTCCCAGTGAGAATGGGTTAAGTAAATCCCATTAAGTGCGTAGGCTTTATCGCTTAAGTGTTTTATAATCAAGACGCCACTTCCATGGGCTGGATCAAAAAGAGCAGCCTGCTTTGTTCTTGTGCAGGCACACAAAATGGCATTCGTAGCTGCTGGCCCCGCAGGGAAAACTTGTATATCCATTTTATCCCTCAAAAAAATACGCACCGGAGAGGATTCGAACCTCTAACCGCCCGGTTCGTAGCCGAGTACTCTATCCAATTGAGCTACCGGTGCACTCTACCAAGGAACATCATCCTATACATTCCCTTTTTAGGGCAAGCTATTCCAATATCACACAAGGGCTTGCGAAAAAAAATTTTAACTGGAATATTTCTTGCTTCCCTCTCAATAACTGCTTCGTACAGTACTTTCCATGAAGCGAGGACCTTTCGGCGATATGGCGAGCCCACCCTACTTCTGCATATCTTGTGGAGAAAAAGAGCTTTTGGCACTGATTGAGCAACCTTTCCGCAAAGCAAGCAAAGGTGTGCATCGACTAGAATGTCAACCAGCTTAGTTTCAAGCCCAGGTGTAGAATGCTTGGAGGATAATTCACAAGACCGGTAAACTGACTCCCTTGTTAACTCTAATGCTTGGGTGGTGGAATGGTAGACGCAAGGGAATTAAAATCCCTTGGACTTTCGTCCGTGTGGGCTTGAGTCCCACTCCGAGCAAACATTTATAACCAAAGACTTAAGACGCAAAGCTCCAATCCACGACTAAAAATGACCACAATTTTGCTCCAATTTAAGAGGTGGTTTTGATCCTCAATACTTTGGAACATACTGTGGGAATTTCGGTGCTTAATTTTTTGAACGCTATTATTTTTTAGATGTCAATAATTCGCCAGTGGCGAATTTTCGACACATGAAATATATTCCTTTTGAGAATAATAGGCCTTCGACGTTTTGCACGTTAAGAAGTAAAATTTATTTGAATTTTAGGGTAACAGCTTATTTATCAGATGGTTATGGCATGTAGAGAAGCTCTCGGTTTTGAACATAGAAGCGCTGTGCTTCCAAGCTCTTCTATGTTAATTTCTATGTTTGACTGCAATAAATACTTTGTATGGATCTCGTGGCCCTGTAGCAACCTCGACTAGAAGTCCTTGTTCACACATCTCTTTTAAGCGATTTGAAACCGCTCTCCGAGAAATTTTCCATAATTCTTGAGCGGCTTTTGCGGTAATGCTCTCATTTTGGTGGATGTAATCCAGAATGGGGAAATGCCAATCAACAGAGGCAACTGGGCTGGTAGAGCGTGGATAGAGTGTGACTCGAAAGCACTGGCCAAGTTCTTCAAATTTGGGGGACTTGATTTGATTTTGACGACAGGCATCAATCATTCTATTGAGTCCTGAGCCCCATTGATCGGTCAGTCGAAGTTCTCTGAAAACACGGCCTAAAACCTTATTCCTAAGTTGAGAAACTCCAGAAAGGGCAATCTCAATACTCATCCCCAAAGGCATAGCGCCGGGATTGGTGATTTCTAGTCTATCATCAAAGATGGCGATATGAATAGGAGATTCCATTGCGGAATAGTCAGCATGCGCTAATGCATTTAGGACTGCCTCGCGTAGAACGAGTGGAAGGTATTGTGGAATATCTTCACGACGGATATCTTTTATGATGGCTCCTAAAGATGTATTTCTTCGAATGAAGCCCAAAACCTCATCAAGAACGGTTGACAAAGGGCTTCGAAGATCCATCTGATCTAAAACTGTGTTTTTGTTGATTCCTTCAAAGCGAGCTAAGCGAATGAGCGGATCAGGGAAAAGCTCTTCTCGATTTTTTCCAAATAATAACAAGCCCCCTTTTGATGGATATAAGTGTGATTGGTGTTCCGCAAGGAGTTCAAAAGATTTTGCTGTTGCCTGGGTAAATGCTTTCCCTTTGTGATCGAAAAGCTGCTTTGCTAATTCGAAATCAAGATCATCTAGATCGTGCTTGCAATCGGGTAATTGATCAAAGGCTGTATGCTCCTTAAGACGTTTAATTTCTGCTAAAGTGCGTGTATCAGCAAGACGGTTCGTAGAACCAAATCGCATAAAAGTTCCTTCTGCTTCTCCCTTACTGCTGAGATAGTAGGGGCCAAAACTATGTGGGATACTGATAATCAGAACGTCGCGATGTCTCCATGAAGAAAATTGAAAAGTTGGAATCAATAAAGGGGAAACAGAAGCGGCAATTGCATTAGCGATTTTCAGCTCATCTTCAAGAATATTTTGCAAACCTACAACTTCTTTTGTGCGGTCTTTGATGCCTAAAAGAATGATTCCACCAGCCGTATTGGCAAAAGCGATTGCCGTCTGAACAATTCTTTGAACAGAGCGTGAATT
>JAUIKQ010000077.1 GCA_030430655.1 Chlamydiia bacterium | reverse complement strand
GGACAAAACGGCAACCTTCAGCAGCTAAAAAAGCGTATAGAAAGCACAGAAAAACAGCTCACAAAAACCACCAAAGCGCTAGAGCAGGCTTTGCTCGATATTCAAGAATTTTTTAAATACTCGCAAAACACCACTCTCTCTTTATCACAGTATAAAGAAAAAATCTTAGATATTGAAAATACCCTCTCTCAGTATGTCAATAAGAGCGCGCCTACTTCCCGTGCTTACCCCCCTGTGTACCCTACTTACATTGTACAATCGGGAGACTCCTTGGAAAAAATTGCTAAAATGCATAACGTCTCCATCGAATCAATCAAAGAGCTTAACAACAAAGAAGACGACCTGATTAAAGTGGATGAAAAGCTGCTTATTCCAGAGCGCTAAACACACTTTTGTTTACTCAAAGTAAAAAAAAGATAGACCATTTTCCTTCCTAAATATTCACTGACAGAGTATGCTCCCTTTTTTAAGCCAGGGCCCTGGATTGCCCCCCTGGATTACTCCTGGGTTGCTTGAGCTATTTTATAATATGTGCCTGCGCCTAAATACGCTCTTGTCGGGCCAGGATAGGGTTTAGTATAGAAAGAGGTTAGAATGACACAAAAAAAGAGAATTTTGCTTATTGAAGATGAGGAAGATATTGCCTCTCTCATCAAGCTACAAGCAGAGCTTTGTGGCTATAAGCTACACGTAGAAGTGGATGGCTTGAATGGATACCGCGCTGTTGAGAGAGAGCTTCCCGATCTTGTTATCTTAGATATCATGCTGCCCGGACTGAATGGGTTTGATGTCTGCCGGAAGATCAAAAGCAGCCCCAATCTCAAACACATCCCTGTTGTCATCTTAACCGCTAAAGACCAAGAATTAGATGTGGTGCTGGGGCTCGAGCTTGGCGCGGATGATTACGTTGCTAAACCCTTTTCTCCCAAAATCCTTTTTTCTCGTATCAAAGTGGTGCTGCGGCGCGGCAAAGAAGTAGAAAAAAATGCGCAGTTTGTCAATTTTGGTAGTTTTTCCTTGGATATTGATCGGTACTTACTGAAGAAAGGGGATAAATCGATCACCATCACACTATCGGAGTTTGGGATTTTAAAGCGCTTGCTGATCAACCGTGGCAAAGTCTTAACCCGCAATCAACTCTTGGATGATGTTCATAATGATGACGCTTTTATTGTAGACCGTAACATCGATGTACACATCGCTGCTTTGCGCAAAAAGCTAGGCCCAAACTTTCACTGGATAGAAACCGTGCGCGGTGTTGGATACCGCATGAAAGAAGAAGCGCCTATAACATAACTGCCTTACGCACAAGTGCTTACAAGCGATGGCTGCTCGGTGATTAACTTTGCCATCCCAGCGCTTGCTTCCATCGTCTCTGCTGCAGTTAGTGCAGTAATGTCGCTTGTACTTTCGACGAAAATGTGGTCAATCAGCTTCGCATACAGCTTTTTTTTGGAACAGGTAGGAGAAATATTGGTGTTATAGTCGTGTTCTGCCCTTTTGAAGTCGCTGAGCGCGCTTGTCATTTCCTGTGACTCAAAATTCATATCTCCCAAAATGACTCTTCGAGAGGTTCTGTTCACGGGACACGCCCTTGCCAGATCTTCCGGTGCACCTTGACCTGGCTGTCCAGGAAGGTGGCAATTGGTCACCAGATACTTTATCTTTGTGTTTTTCTCTTGCAAGCAAGCCGTCATCAACCCCCTTTTTGGCTTTGCAGAAAACACCTTTTGCTGGTTCAAGGTAGACGACCCTTCTATGTAATCAAACTTATCTTTGTTATAGAGGATAACATTAAAATCCTTCTGACCCTGTTGATATCGATTGATAATAATGCCGAGATTTGTACTTTCAACCCGCTTAGATAATACATCGATCACATTTTTGGAACATTCTTGCAATGCAACAATATCAAAAGGGTTGCTTCGCGCAAAAAAGCCCATAATTTCTTCTACAGTGCGCTGCTCTCGCTGCGTATATTTCGTAAGAGCGTGCACCATTTCATTGTTTAGCTTGTCTATCAAAGAACCATCAAGTCCTTGGGTTTCTAAGCCGTAAAAATGTGGATTACTTTTAGTGTCATTAAAATAGCCATTTAAAATATTCCAGCTGGCCACGCGCAAATGCCCGTCTATGACAGCCCCTACTGGCAAATGATCCGAAGGAAATTGCCAGCGTCCCTGCAAGCTACCCACGCGAAACGATGGCGGCGCGGTTTGATCCGTTGCATCCATTACATGAGCTGGAAGCGAGTGAACCTTACTTACCCCTAAAGGCCGTTTGCTATTTTCTCGCCTGGAAGCAGCTGTCTTCCCAGCAGAACCTGCAGGCGGCCTCGTTAAAACCCGCACAGCAAAACGGATTTTTTCCCTATCTGCTGTCAAAAGCTTCCAAATATGTTTTCCCGTGGTGGGCTGGCAAAACAAAACCCCAACCATCTTTCGAAAAGCCTGAAACACGCGGCCTATCCTTTCGCAAGCAGATAAATGCCGCTCTTTTTTGTATATTATTCTGTAGTTGTGCCCTTCGTGGGAAACCACCTTGCCTTTGCTCTGAAATCTTTCTGGTCTTCCCCAATCTTGGTAATCGGACTGTAGAAGTGTAGCTAGACACTGGTGGTCTTGCAAAAAAATTAACCCATTCATACCGTGTGATCCATTGTTTACCAAGACATTTTAAACGAAATGTAATCTTATTGCAAAGATTTAAATCACAAAATTACGTTAAATAAAAATAATTAATTGATCATTATCATTTATATATTTATTTATTAAGTAAGCAAAACAATAGAAATTTCTATGCCATAAACCCAAAACGCAGGTTAATAAACTGTAGGAGAATAGAGATATGAATGTTAGGCGTACGAGCATACTGTTAGCATTAAGTTTAGCCATTTTGTGTGGATGCGAAACAAAAACAGGCACGGGAGCACTCACTGGGGGCGCTTTAGGCGCTTATTGGAGGGGGACAAGGCGCTCTCATCGGCGGAGGCATTGGAGCCATTGCCGGGGGACTTGTAGGAGCCAGCCTGGATGAACAAGACCGTGAAAACATCCACAGACAGAACCCACAAACCCTATCGCGCATAGACCATGAAGAGCAGCTAAGTGTTACAGATATCATTAACATGCACAAAGCTGGGCTATCGAGCGACAAAATTATTGCCCTTATCCGTAAGACAAACAGCCAGTTTACGCTGAGCACCTATCAAATTGACAGACTCCAAAGAGCAGGGGTTCCGGATGAGGTGATCAATTACATGATCCGCTCATAAAAACTGCGGCTAGTAAATTGTGATGTGTGTTAAAGTGCCGTCCCCCATTTTGATAAAAATCGCGGCAATAGCCGCTTTCATGTGCATAAAAAATTACGGTTGCATAAAATGAAAAATTAATCTGAGGCAAAGTTAGAGACGTAAGAAAAAGCGCAGCGTAACGTATTGAAGAGGAACGACAAATTGAATGACACGCTCAGTAAGATAAGAAAAGGCCTTGCAAGCAAGCTTGCTGTTCACAAGGAGTTACAGTGAAAAGATGACAACCTGCCAGCCCTCCTACACACCCCCTCCAAGCGACTCGAAAGAGATACGCAACATAGACCAGCACGTCAAGCACGCTTTAGCCTTTCTCAGAAACATACTCAGATCGCATTTATGTTTTCATCTGGTCTTTTCTCTTTTGCTTGTTTTGCAAGGGTTAGGCCTTATAGGTGTGCTACTCTTCCAGCCAAAATCCCTCCCTATCGCCATTTTATTAGGTACGCTCACACTCTCGGTCTTTACCTACCTCATCCTCATTTTCTATCTTCAAGCGAAAAAATCAGACCAGTTTTTGAAATTAAGAGCCTCTTTTTTACACCTGTGTCAAAAAAACCTGCCAAACCATCTAGAGCATGCGGAGGAGCACTTGCTTTTAGCAAGCGCGGTCAGCCATTTTGCAAAGCACGTCCACTACCCTTCGCTTTCTCCCTTCAAGTGGTGCAATCATAAGTGGATGCAGCCGCTCACTAATAGACTTAAACACCACTGGCAAAGCCATGACCTTGCGCAGATGAAAGAAAAGCTATTCTTTGCATCGATTAACGAGCACATTCAGCTCATCAAGCAATCTCCCGACAATTTACAAGCCCATACCTCCCTAGCCAAAACCTACCTTGCCCTTGGCAAGCTCTACCGAACAAAAAAAGCGACAGCCTCTGATCCAGATCCCATCGCAGCGCACAAGAGGTGTATCACGCGCGCTATTGAAGAATTCAGTATCGTCGCCGAATACGCTCCCAATACCCCCTGGGTGCACGCTCAGCTTGCGTCTTGTCATCACACCCTGCATAACTATGATGCAGAAATCCAAGAGTATGAATTCATTCTTACCCTGCTGCCAAAAGACGCGCAGATCATGCACAGATTAGGAATACTCTATTTTGAACAAGGGCTGATTGCTAAGGGCATTCAGATCTACAAAAAACTAAAGGGTTGCGATCCTGCTAAAGCAGCAACGCTCATTCACCATTACGATGCTTACATGCAACGGCTCTACCACCACGGATGGGCAGATTCTCCCTAAATATGTACTTTGTTCTGTATAAATAAAAAAAGGACTGTATAATCAGAATTCAGAATACAAATTTATAGGGCGGAAAGATATGCGCAACCTATTTTCAGTCAATATTTTAGCGTGTGGGCTTTTCTCTTTACTTCTCGTGGCTCCTGTGCGAGGAGAGGAGGATTATTTAAACATCCAGAATTTAAATCATGAAGAGGCACTATTTGTTCGACGCATCGCAGAGTTTTGGAAAGATGGAGACTTTGTTTTAGTAAAGCGGCAGATACAGGACTTTTTTTCCAAGTATCCAAACAGCGAGTACAAGGACTATTTCAGTGGGATTTTGGGGGATTTATGTTTACAAGACCACCTTCATGAAGAAGCGCTGAGCCATTACCACAGCATAAAGGATAAAAACATTCATGAAAAAATTCTCTTAAACCAGTTGCACTGCTACTACTCTTTAAGCCAGTACGAGCAGTTACAGGCAGAAGGAGAGCCCTACCTTAAAACACAAGTTTTTAAAAATCGAGAAAACGAGTACTTGTTTCTTATGGCAGAAGCGTACTTTCGCCAAGCGCTTGCCACAAAGTCAAACCTGGACAAAGGCACTTTTGCAGAAAAGGCCAAACCCCTTTATGAACAGCTCCTCACCACCTCCTACGATCATTTTGCGCAGTTTGCGCTAAGCGAAGTCCTACTGATGATGGGAGAGACAACAGAAGCCTCTGACCTCTATCTCAAGCTGGCAGCCCAGCACGTAGACCAAAAAGAAGACCTTCTTTTTCAGGCAGCCACCGTCCAAGCAGACATAAATACACAAAAAGCCATTAACATTTTTTCGCAAATTGTAGAGCTCGACGGACCCAAAAAAACAGATGCCCTTTACAATAGACTCGTGCTTCACTTTCAAAATGAAGACTATGACGCAGTAATCCAAGAGGCTCCCTCTTTAAAAACCACCCTTGCCGCTGCTTACCTTCCTCACTACAATTACATGCTTGGAAAGAGCTATTTTTCTAAAGAAGAGTACGAGCAAGCGCTTCCTTTACTGCAAGAGTATATACAGTCACAAGAAGCCCCATCAAACCAGCTCCGCAGCGCTTATCTGATACAAATTAGCATAGCTAATGAGCGTAAAGACGCCTCCCTTTTAAATAGTTCGCTAGAGGCCTTCCAAAAACTCTACCCACAAGATAATGAGTTGCCAAAAGCCCTGTTTATGCATGCACTTCTTTGCCAAGAAACGGGAGAGATAAGCCAAGCGCAGCGCATGCTGAGTGATTTGCTTGCCAAATACCCTGATTTTGAACAGCAAGAGCTCTTACACTTCCAGCATGCGCTCTCTATGTATCAAAGCAAAAACTGGGAGCCGGCCCGCACAAATTTAGCCAAATTCCTTCAGCAATTTCCCTCAAGTGACCAAGCGGCCGACGCATGGAAATTTTATCTTTCCAGCTGCTCTGCACTATTTCAACAAACGCATCAAATAGACCCTCACATGTATCCAAAAGCGGCATTTTTGGACGATATCCACACCTCTCTTGACAAAAGCGGTGTTTCAGAAGAAGAAAAAGCCCAGTATATGCTCTTAGCAGCCAAGTTATCTTATGAAATCGATAAGTACACATTAGCGCTTGAGACGTTATCT
>JAUIKQ010000076.1 GCA_030430655.1 Chlamydiia bacterium | reverse complement strand
AGGTTAACACGGATAGAGACTTCCCTAAGCTCTTTTTGTAAAAGGCGCTTTTTTGTATTGGCTATAACTAGCTTTTCCCGCACTTCTATCACACTCTCAAGCCTCTTTTGTGCTTCATCGTACCAAAATGGAGTAGAAAAAAAAGAGTAGGGCTGCTCTCGAAACCGCACGCTGTGAAAGGAGGGGATATCTACTCCTGCAATATTCTCTGCTGTGGTTCGCACCTCATCCACAAGCAGCGTGGCCAGCAGGTCTTCTACACGGCCTCCAAGCAAACGGGCAAAGCTTTCTGCACCTGCCTTCTCTCTTGCCTGCTGATCCAGCAGGGTGTCAATCTGTGCTTGGGCTTGAAGCACTTCAACTTGCAGCATCGATTTTTTTAATTGCAAGGTTGGTAGATAACGCTCTAGCTGCACAAGACGTTGTTGCTGGAACTTAAGTTCGTTTTTGGTCAACTTTAATTGACTCATTCGCCTTTTGCCCCTTTTTGCCAAAATTTTTCTATCAAAGCCGACTTAATGCCTACTTCCTTTTTATCAAAACATTGACGCAAAATACTCCAGCCTAAATCCAGTGCCTCCTCTACCTTAATGTTGACTTGCAAATCCATGAGTTTTGTCTCAAAAAGCTCCGCATACTTAAGCAGTTTCTCATCCCATCTGGAGAGCTTAAAGCCCATGCTCTCTCTTTCTTTTGCTTTTTTTGCTTCTGCATAAAGGCGGATTTGGGCGTTTGCCAAATCTCCATGATCTTCTCGAGTCACTTTTCCAATGACTTGCTGTTTGAGTCGAGACAGAGAGCCAAACGGATCGATTCTACCACCATAGAGGTAAAATTGCCCCTCTGTGATGTATCCAGTATTGTCAGGGATGGGATGGGTCACATCATTCCCAGGCATGGTTGTTACAGAAATCACGGTGATAGAACCGCTTCCCTCAATGTCTACTGCTTTTTCATAGCGAGAAGCTAGGTAAGAGTAAAGGGAGCCTGGATAACCTCTATTGGACGGAATTTGGTCCATGGTGATCATAATTTCTTTCATCGAATCAGCAAAGGCTGTCATATCAGTCAGTAACACAAGGACATCTTTTCCTTGCGTCGCAAATTCTTCAGCGCAAGCCAAAGCCATATCAGGAACAAGCAAACACTCAACCGCAGGCTCTGTAGCCCGATGCACAAACATCACGGTTTTCTTTAAAGAGCCAGAAGTTTCTGCATTATCGATGAAAGCTTGGTAGTCATCAAATCGAAGGCCCATGCCCCCGATCATAACGACATCGGCATCCGTTTGATTAGCAATACGCATTAACAGGGCATTATAAGGCTCGCCAGCAACAGAAAAAATAGGAATTTTTTGGGACTTGACTAAGCAGTTAAAAACATCGACCATGGGGATATTTGTCCGCACCATCTTCTCTGGAATGATCCGTTTTATAGGATTGAACGAAGGCTTGCCAATTTCCACCCTCTCTCCTATCACAGGCGGTCCTTTGTCTAAGGGCTCTCCAAGGCCATTAAAACGACGCCCTAAAAGACCATGAGAATAGGTTGCTTGGACCCTCCTTCCTAGGAAAGTGACCTCATCTCCTGTGGAAATTCCTCTGGTACTTTCAAAGGCCTGGAGGATCACTTTTTCCCTGTCGATACTTAAAACAGAAGCAACGGTTTCTTTTCCATCTTTTCTCTTAATCTTTGCTATTTCACCAAGGCAAACGCCTTTAGCTAATACAGAAACGAGATTTCCTCGAATATCAACGATTCTTTCATAAACCCAGTTCATGAGGCTTCTCCAGACTTAATTTTCTTTTCAATGCAGGCTATCGCTTCCAGATAAGCAGAGGATTTAAAGGGTAAAAAATTTAAATTTTTTAAATCATCTTGCAAAGACAAGAAAAAACCCCGCGCCTCATCGTGGTTATCAAACGGAAAAGAAAACTGCAAAATGGAGTTGATGAGCGGGAAAAGACAGAGCTGTCGCTCTAAAGGGCAATAGGCATCTTCTTTATCAAAAGCATTTTGTTGTAAGTACGCAAAGTCATACAGCTCCGATTTCAAATAAACGCATAAGTCTGTTACACTCACCCCTTTTTCGCCAACTACTTCCATCCGCTTGCCAATTTCATCGCCCGCTAAAACCGTTTTCCTTGCTAACTGGACCATGTCTTTCCATCCCTTTACTTTTTTCTCTAACTCGAAAGACACTTCGTCAACATATTTAGACCAAGAAATGAGAGGATCGATGGAAGGGTACCGCCGAGCATCAGAGCGCGCTTTAGATAGACCAAGAAAAGCACCTACAACATTCAAAGTGGCCTGCGTCACCGGCTCCTCAAAATTTCCTCCTGCTGGAGAAACAGTGCCGCCAATTGTAAGCGAGCCAATCGTGCCATTTTTTAACTCCAAAGCCCCGCTTCTCTCATAAAAAGCCCCAATACGATGCGCCAGGTAAGCAGGAAATGCCTCTTCTCCGGGGATTTCTTCAAGCCGCCCTGACATCTCCCGCATGGCCTGTGCCCATCTAGAGGTGGAGTCCGCCAACAATAAAACGTCTAACCCCATTTGCCTGTAGTATTCCGCGATAGTAGCTCCCAAGTACACGGATGCTTCCCTTGCCGCCACTGGCATAGAAGAGGTATTGCAAATAATTGATGTCCGGCTCATCAAAGACTCTCCACTGTGAGGATCTGTAAGATGAGGAAAAGTTCTCAAGACTTCTACTACTTCCCCCGCTCTTTCTCCACAAGCCGCTATCACAACAATATCGATGGAAGAGTATTTTGAAAGATGGTGCTGCATTACCGTTTTCCCCGCGCCAAACGGACCTGGCGAACAAAAAGTCCCCCCTTTCAAAACGGGAAACTGCGTATCAAACACGCGAAGCCCTGTGTCCATCATGGTACTTGCTTTCACTTTGCTCCCAATTTGCAGAGGAATTTTTATAGGCCAGCGCTGCACCATAGTCACAGGGTGCATATCCCCCCTTTCATCTTCAATTTTTGCAATCACATGGTCTATGTTGTAGGCTCCATGAGGCGCCACTTCTTTCACTTTGTATTTGCCCCTCAGCTGAAAAGGCACCATGATCTGGTGATGAAACCGCCCTTCCATTACATACCCCAAAGGATCTCCCTTTTCAACGACAGCGCCAATTTGCACACTTGGCTGAAAATCCCAATTGACTTTGCGATCCAGCGGAGCAAGATACATTCCTCGCGATAAAAAAAGACCACTTGCTTTCGCTAGCTCCTCTAAAGGATTTTGCAATCCATCAACAACACTGCCAATCAAACCAGGACCAAGCTCGGCTTCTAACAAATGCCCAGAAAAAGTGACCTCACTACCAAGGGCGACCCCCCTGGTATCTTCAAAAATCTGGATCTTTGCAATATCTCCAGCAATTTCGATCACTTCTCCTTTTAGTTCTTTATTATCAACAGCTACAAAAGCCACTTCCCCCTGACGAATATCACCTTCAAACTCTACGTGGAGCAAATTTTCAAAAGCATACACGACTCTCGCTGCGGTCTTTTCCATCACACCCTTTCCTTCGCTATAGTGTTTAAAATCGCTTTCCCTCTTGACTCAGAGAGAGTCGCATCCTCTTCCAAAAGGAGTAATTGTACCCCATAACATAAAAGATAATCGAGAGAAAATTGCAAAGTATTTTTAAACTCTTCAATTTTTTTAAAGCGATATTTATTTAATGCTACATATTGACTCATAGGCTCTTTAGAAGATTTGTTTACTATTTCTTCCAAATCTTGATACTCAAATGGAAAACGGACCGTTTGTTGATTTTTCTGTGCTAGAAGATACGCTATAAAAGGATCTTTTGGATCTTCGTACTGCAATTCTATCAATAAATCCCTCCCCTCTTTTTGGCACCGCACCGCTGTTAGCAGCAAACGGATTTCCCTTTCTAGATCCCAATAAAACCGTAAGAAGGGGGTTTTTCGTATTTCTTTATCTTTGAAAAAAGCGAGATAGACAAGGGAAAATTTCGCTTTTCTTTCTCTTTCATCATTTTCAGCACAAAAATCGAGCAGATACTGGGGTAAATGGATTTGGTGCAATAAGGCTTCTTCAATAGCAGGCTTAGAAAGAGAGCCGCGATCATCCAAAGGCTCTTGCCGTAAATAGAGCTCTACATTCTTTATATCGATATACCGTAAAATGAGATCGAAGAGGCTAGCGGCTCTTTTGCTCACATTAGACCGAACAAAGCGTCTAAACTGCCCAAAAGACCACTCAGAATGCCCCCCCCACGCCAAAGGAGGAAGAGCGGTGCATAAAAAAGTATAAAGACCCACAGGCTATTACCCCATCCTACAGAGCCAATTTAGGCATGAAAAACAAACTTCCGAAAATCTTCTCTCACGTAGCGCATTAAGAGCGCTTTTAACGCCTCATAAGACAAATCCAGCTTAATCTTTTTATCAACAAGCTTTAGTGATGCCCCTCCTTTCATATCGCCAAGCACCACACTCTTCCCTTTTAAGCGCTCTAAGACAGCATGCCCTAGCTCCGCGTTCACAGCATCCACCTTCACATGCTTTGCCACGTAGGCCACAACATCGCTACGGATACCCTCTTTTTCCACTCCTTCTACTAAAACCCTTACCATCTTTGCTATAGTACTTTCGCCTTGCGTCGCAGCGCATAAATCGGTCGCGAACGTTGGAGCAAAAAACTCCTCTTCAATCTTATGCATTAAACTTTGAAGGCTTTGTTGACAGGCTAAGTGCATCGATGCATCGAGGACTTGATGCTTTTCTTTTATTTTTTCTGCTGCTTCCTCCAAGAGCCGTTTGGCATCAGAGCGTGCCTGCTCTAGAATGGCTGCTGCTTGCTTTTTTGCTTTTGCAATGATCTCGTCTGCCTCTATACGTGCAGGATCTAGCGTCCCTTGCTTAAGCATGGCGCAAATTTTCTTAATTTTTTCTTCTTTTCCTTGAGTTGGCTGCATAGACCTCAATCTCACTGTAAGGTTTTAACAAGATAGGGTGGGGAAAGATTATATCTTAGGTCCCATCCACCTTCTATAACAGACACGATAGATCAAGCAGCAGATAAAAGGCAATCGCAACATTGTCTTTTAAATGCAAAGTAATGGTATCATCCCTACATGCCGAATCAAGAATAAGGGGTGTGCCGTGAAGAAATATCTATTTCTCTTCCTTTCTTTTTCTATCTGCCTGTGTGCAGAGACAGCTCCAGAAATCCACAAAAAGCCTCCACAGAAAAAATCTTTTTGGAAAAAAGCGGGACTCTTCGTAGCAACAGCGACTACAATCACGCTTGGCCTCATCTTATCTGGAAATAGCCAGGGTAAACCAGCACCCGCTTCAGACAAATAAGGGCCTTGCAATAAAAAGCGCAAATCTCTAGAAATCAAAATAAGCAAAAAACTTGATAGAGGGTAGGATGAGTCAGCTGGATCTACTTAAAAAAAATGACAACTATCGTAGCAGATACCGGGGAAATTGATGAAATCAAGCATTATCACCCAACCGACGCGACGACAAACCCCTCGCTCATTGTAAAAGCCGCAAAGCAGCCAGAATATAGACATCTTGTCGATGAAGCTATTCGCTTTGGGAAGAAGGAAGGCCGCTCCCTACAAGAGCAGCTGCAGTGGACAACAACAAAGCTATTCGTGAATTTTGGCACAGAGATTTTGAAAATTGTTCCTGGGAGAGTCTCGACGGAAGTGGATGCAAGGCTGTCCTTTGACGTAAAGGGAAGCATTGAAAAGGCCCACCAGTACATCTCTCTATACAAAAAAAATGGCATCGACAAAAAACGTATTTTAATCAAGCTTGCCTCTACATGGGAAGGAATATTAGCTGCCAAGCAGTTGGAAAAGGAAGGCATTCATTGCAACATGACATTGCTCTTTTCTTTGCCTCAAGCGGTCGCTTGCGCAGAGGCAAAGGCAACGCTCATCTCCCCTTTTGTCGGAAGAATTCTAGACTGGTACAAAAAGGCAGAAGGCAAAGAGGCGTACAAAGCAAACCAAGACCCAGGTGTACTTTCTGTAACAGAAATTTACCACTATTATAAAAAATTTGGCTACTCTACAGAAATTATGGGAGCGAGCTTTCGCAATAAAGAAGAGATCTTAGAACTTGCGGGGTGTGATCTTTTGACAATTTCTCCAAAGCTGCTAAAAGAGCTACAAAATTCCCAAGGAGAAGTGCCTTTAAAACTCAATAAAGAAGACTCTAAAGGACAAGACGTCAAGGAGTTAACCCTAGACGAGAAAGCCTTCCGGTGGGAGCTGAACGAAAATGCCATGGCAACCGAAAAACTTG
>JAUIKQ010000075.1 GCA_030430655.1 Chlamydiia bacterium | reverse complement strand
CACATGGCGCCAATGTGAGAGGCGGTACGAAGTATCCCTTTTTTACGCAAATCATCAACAGCATCGAGCGGAACATAGCCAAAAGGGCGGCCAATCCAGTCAAGCTCCCCTTTTTCAAAAAGATAAAGCTGCGAAATAGCTTCCTTGATAATAGGGCAATGGATAACTTCCAAGTGAATATTCTCTGCATCCCAGTACATGGGGTTTTTGACAAGTTCCAACCGATCGCTTATTTTCCATTCCTTCATTCTAAATGGACCGTTACATACCAAGCTCTCAGGAGTACGCGTCCAATTAGGATCGTTTTCGACAACATGCCGATTGACAGGAAGATAGGTTGGATAAGCGGTAAGCTCGAGGAAATAAGGTGTTGGATGCTCCAGTTCTACTAATAGTGTTTTCTCATCCAAGACATGGATTCCTACTTCGTCTAAACTCTTTTTACCGGTGTTAGCATCACGTGCATTCTTGATGCAATAAAAAGTATGTGTAGCGCGGGATCCGGTGACGGGATCAATCGCCCTTCTCCAGGAGTAGAGAAAATCTTCCGCTGTGACAGGGCTGCCGTCGGTCCAGTACGTGTCTTTTAAATGAAACGTGTATGTTAGACAATCATCCGATACACTCACCCGATCCGCTACTGCCAATACAGGCGTGCCAGACTCATCTAGATGCATCAATCCTTCAAACAACAATTTTTGTATAGTCACTGAATGTGTATCCAGCGACTTGTGTGGTTCAATGTCCACAACATTTGTAGAAAAAGCGACTCTCAGCTCCTGAGTCCTTTTGGGTTTTTGCAAAGGGCTCTTTGTTTTCTGGCAACCACCAATCAATGCAAGCAGACCAAACAGAAAAAGATGTTTTATCAAAACAACCTCCATACAGCGTTTTTAGCACACAAAGAATAACAACACGCTTTTTTATCCACAAAACATATTTTGATCCTACTTTTAATCCTAATTTTGATCTGGTGCGCTCGAAAAAAGCCAATCTTTGCTTTTTTCATGGCAACACCACCCGCTTAGGTTATGTCCTTGGATTTTGTTTTCTTAGTAAATAAAAAAACACATATAAATAAATAACTCTAACTATTTTATTCTGCGCTTTTGGAGAAAAATAATTTAATTTTTAAAAAAAGAAAAGATAATACAACCCTATTTGATGTGAAAAAGAAAATTAAGATTTAAAAAAAAGGAAATACGCTATAAAATGTGTCCCATTAGTTTGACTCTAGTGGCTGAGGGGAAAAATAGTGACAAGAAGCATTCGGCTCGTTGGGCTTAGCAAAGCCAAAAAAGAAGATATCATTCTTGATAGGCTACACCTCACTATTCCCTCAGGAGAATTTTTCGCTCTTTTAGGGCCCAGCGGGTGCGGCAAGACAACACTTCTGCGGCTCATTGGAGGGCTCGAGCAGGGCGACAGCGGACAAATTTTTCTCGGCGACACAGACATTTCCCGCTACCCCATCCACAAGCGAAGTATTAACATTGTTTTTCAAAACTATGCCCTCTTTCCCCACCTTGATGTCTTCGATAACGTCGCCTATAGTTTAAAAATTCAAAATCGCCCCAAAGAAGAGATTCAAGCGCGCGTACTAAAAATACTGAAAACATTCCATATAGATAATCATATTTTTAAATATCCACAGCATTTGTCAGGAGGGCAGCAACAGCGCGTTGCACTTGCAAGAGCTATTATCAATGAGCCCGACGTATTGCTCTTGGATGAGCCTCTAGCAGCATTGGACTTCAAGCTCAGAGAAAAAATGCTGATAGAGCTTATTGAGCTGCAAACAAAACTAAAAACCACGTTCCTCTACGTGACACACGACCCATTTGAAGCGCTCACCGTTGCTGACCATATGGCTATTATGAACCATAAAGGAGAAATTGAACAAATCGGTACCCCTGAGGAAATTTATGAGTTCCCCCTCTCCTCCTTTGTAGCCCAATTTGTAGGCAGCACAAACCTCCTATCTGGCTGCATAAACAAAGAGCGCTCTACCGTTGAAATCCCTCACCTCGGCACCTTTTTGGTGGATATTCCAAAGGACAAAAGTTGGGTGCCGGACGGACAGAAGGTCCTCATTAGTTTGCGACCTGAAAAAATTTTTATTTCCAAGACAGCAGTGAAAAACTTTTCTAATACATTGAAAGGAACGGTCTCTTCCATCGTTTATCACGGTCGCTCTACGCAGTATAACGTTTTGGTAAATCAAAACTACACTATACAGGTATTCGAGCAAAATGAAGAACATTTCCCAGCGGAAGAGATCGATTACGAAGACGAAGTCTACCTGTATTGGCAAAAAGAAAACGCTGTATTGCTGCTGGAATAGCCTATGATAAAACGTACGCTCTCTCAGAAGTTAAAAAAAGAATTATTGTTCGCTGTCGGGTCCCCTGCTATCATTTGGCAAGTACTCTTTTTCTATATCCCCTTAACTTTTTTGTTCACCACCAGTTTTTTTTCAGAGGGGCGTTTTGGTTTAGGCAACTTCCTTCCTTTTCTAAGCGGGCCTTACCTTACAATCATTCTTTCTTCTCTCGGATTATCTTTTTTTTGCGCGGCGCTCTGCTCTTTAATAGGCTATCCTCTTGCTTATTTCATTGCACTACGCAGCGGGAGGTATAAAACACTCTTTTTATTTTTGCTCATTGTTCCCTCGTGGACCAATTTTTTACTCCACGTTTACTCTTGGTTTTTTGTTCTAGAACGAGAGGGATTTTTAAATACCGTGCTCTCGCTCTTTCTCTCTGAGCCCTTACATGTGCTCAATTCACTATTCGCTGTTGTGCTGATGATGGTGTACTGCTACCTGCCCTTCGTCGTACTGCCGCTCTATTCCGCGCTGGAAAGATTTGATTTACACCTGCTCGATGCAGCGCAGGACCTAGGAGCGACTTGGCACCACACTTTTTTTCATATCATGCTCCCCTTGACCTTGACCTCATTGCGTACGGGTTTTTTCTTAGTTTTTATTCCAGCCTACGGAGAATTCATCATCCCAGAACTGATGGGTGGAGATCGCCTTTATTTCGTAGGAAGCGTAATTTCGCAGTATATCTTAGGTCAAAAAACCGCTAATTTAGGCGCAGCTTTTACCTTAATCAGTTCGCTCAGCTTAATCAGCGCTATCGTCGCTATCTATTTGGGATTTAAGAAGTTAAATCATTATCTCCAAGGGAAAAGGTACTAAAATGCTACGTACTTTGCATCGATTTGGAATTGCCCTTGTCTATCTCTTTCTCTACCTACCTATTGCGATCGTAATTGCTTTTTCCTTCAACGAAAAAAGCTTCCCTTCTCCTTGGGAGCATTTCTCTTTAAAATGGTACTACCAATTGTTTCAAGAGCGGCCTCTTTGGAGCGCATTTTGCAATTCTTTATTCATTGCTTTGGTTTCTACGGCAATTAGCCTTACTTTGGGAGCACTTCTCATCTTCTTTCGCTGCTGTGGAGGAAGAATCGCTAAAAGCGTTCCTCTATTTTACGGCAATCTTGTTGTTCCTGAAACGGTTTTAGCGATTAGTCTACTCTCCTATTTTTCTTTTTTTCACGTACCTTTGGGGCTGCCCACGCTCGTTGTTGCCCACACAGTTTTGGGGCTTGGCTTCGTGATTCCTATACTGCATGCCCGCTACCTTCAACTAAATACAAGGCTAGATGAAGCTTCTCTTGTCTTAGGTGCCACTAACAAACAAACTTTCTTCAAAATCACGCTCCCTTTGCTTCGTCCAACTATGATCGCTACAGGGCTGCTGATTTTCATTCTTTCTTTTGACGACTTTGTTCTTGCCTATTTTTGTGCTGGCACCACTTTTCAAACGCTTTCTTTGTACTTACTTGCTATGCTAAGGACGGGAGTTTCTCCCGTGATGAATGCCCTAGGAAGTGTGCTTTTGCTGCTAAGCAGCTTGCTTGTACTGATCTTTTTTTCCAAAAAAGTGCGGAGCCGAATAGTATGATTGCCTTTTTTATTCGGGTAAAATTTGTTGCCATCTGGCTTGCCATTATTGCCTTATTTTTGTTTGGATCCACTTGGCTGCCCAAAAAATTTCATTCAAACAAGCCCACGATCCATCTCTTTACGTGGGGCGACTTTTTTGACCGGACTTTGCTTGCTCAATTTACAAAGGCCACTGGAATTGAAGTAATTACTACCTACTACTCTTCTAATGAAGAGTTATATCTAAAGCTTAAGGCAAATCAGGGGAAAGGTTATGACCTTATCGTCCCTTCTGATGCTGCTCTGCCTTTGCTGATTAAGGAGGGATTGCTAGCCCCTTTAGACAAGTCTCGACTCTCTTTTGCAGATCCTGTCCAGCCCTTTTTACTGAGTCACTACTTTGATCAAGATAATCGCTACTCACTCCCCCTTGTGTGGGAGATTTATGGATTTGGTTACAACAAAGACCACTTTTCTTCTCCCTTTCTCGCCAGTTGGAAACATATTTTTGACCCTGCAACAATGCGCTATAAAATCACCATGCTAAACGATCCTGTAGAAGCGATCAATTTGGCCTCCCTTTACCTCTTTGCCGAAAGTGCCCACGATAACCTTTCTGAAAAACAAATCCAGCGTATACAAGACACGCTTTGTGCACAGAAACGTTACGTAGAAGCCTACGTGAATTTCCGTGCAGAGTACCTTCTATCCACTAAGAACTGCTCTCTTGCGATTGTCCCGAGCTCCTCTGTTTCTCGCACGCAAGAGGAAAATCCCAACATCGCCTTTGCTGTTCCGCAAGAAGGGAGTTTTTTGTCGATAGAAAATCTTGCCATACCAGCCGCTTCTAATAAAAGCGAATACACCTATCAACTCATTAACTACATCTACCAACCACAAAACCTTGGCAATATCGCTGCTAAATCCCACACCTTTCCTGCCACCAGCGCTGCAACTGCCTTTTCGCGGCTCTCTCCCGACTTTTTAAAAATAGCAAAGCAAGTGCCAAAAGACACAAAGCACTACCACTTTTTCTACTACTTAGCGAATGAGCAGCAGATGAAAGATCTTTGGATTAAAATAAAATCTTTATAACTTAAGGACGCAAGTGGAGACCCCAAAAGGAAGTTGCAAAACTAAGGCAAGCTCGGTAAAGCGGGGCCCGGAAGGAGGCTACTATGGTAGCTAGCCAATTTAAGTGCATCGCCCTGAAAATCGTGTAAGCCCTGTACTTTATTCTCCCTTCGGACTAACATGCATTAAGGGAAGCCTTTGAACGCTATGTCTATGTTGCACATACTCTACCGGTGGAGAAACGACAAGAATTTTGTTGTCTTTCTGCTCATGTTTTTCGTGAACTTAATTTTGCACATCGATTACACAATTTTGCGTAGCATTCGCAGCACCCTTGCTGTTACCGATCTTTGTCACAGCGCCTACAACATCCCTATTTTTGAACTGTTTGGCACCATGCCCAGCGCCTTTGCCGTGACAGCGCTGCTGTCGATTTTGCTAAATCGCTTTTCTATGAAAAAAGTCTTTGTCATTACACTTGCGTTTTTTCTCTCTTTCTTCCTCCTCTTTTCTAACCTAATTTATCCCTTTTTAAAAACGCTATCGCCATCTGGTCAGTCGACCTTTATCACGCTCACCTGCACCATGTTTTTCTATGCGATAGCAGAGCTTTGGAAGCCAGCCCTTGTAATGATTTTATTTTGGGGCCTTGTGAACCAGTCCACCCCAGTTAATGTGGGCAAAAAGCTTTATGCGCCTTTGGCTCTTGGTAGCAGCATCGCCTCCATCATCGCAGGTCCGATCATCCGGTTTAGCACTAATTGGGCGCAAAAGTGGAATGGCGCTCTCGACGCGTTAATTCTTGTACTGGTCTTTCTCAGCTGCATTGCTTGCGGACTTTATCTTAAACTTTACACCCTTCTCTCTAAGCGAGAAACCTTAGAAGAGAGGCCAAAGTTTTCTTTCAAGGAAAACATCTTAGCCTGCATACAAAGCCCTCATCTCAAGTTACTCTCCTGGATCGTTATTGCAGACTACATTGCCTATAGTCTAGGAGAAATCATCTTCCTCGATATTCTAAAAAAATACTATCCAAATCCAAAAGAATACTGCCAGTATATGGGACTTCTTGCTTCATGGACAGGCGCTTTGACCTTATTTGCAAGCCTAGTGATCACTCCCTACATATTGGGCAAATACCGCTGGACGGTAGCAGCTCTTGTCCTACCCATTACTCTACTTATCACCGAAAGCAGTTTTTTTCTTGTTCTGCGAGACTCCACCTTTACCATTGCATGGATGACAAAGGAGCAATGGCTCTCGTTGGCTATTACTTTGGGATCTATTCAGTACTGTGTATGCCGCAGCGCAAAATACACACTTTTTGATTCTGCAAAAGAACTGGCCTTCGTCCTAATTCCACACAGGCCGCAGATACAAGGAAAACTCATTATCGATGGGCTTTGCTCTCGCTTTGGAAGGGGAGGAGGGGCTATATTGAGTATTGCTCTAATCCAGCTGTGCGGCGGCGTCGCAGTAAGCGCTCCTTTGACAGGTATTGTATCGATAGG
>JAUIKQ010000006.1 GCA_030430655.1 Chlamydiia bacterium | reverse complement strand
GAGGCTGGTGTCTCTGCTGCGAGTAGTCAACTGATTGGCTCGGCCATAACAAGAATAATCAAAGATAATTTTTAAGCACTATTGGTTGATTTGCCTTTACCTGTCTTAGGTCTGTGCTTACAAGCCGAAACCCGAGACTTGGTTTTTACTTCCGCTCTTTTGCTGAGCTTTTAGCAATAAAATGGGGCAATCGAGTACTTCATCGCGTTGAGGACTTTGCCATTCACCCCTTGATAGCCTCTGATAGGTAACCTAAGTCCATTGCTCTTCGGCAAGCTGTTTGAAATATCTGGCATCATACTAATAGTAACCAGCAGGTGGTCTGACGCCAGTATTGGTAGTTTCAGTGCGTGATATAAAGAACTTGCTTCACGTGATGCCCTAGGGAGTACGTAAGAACTTTGGCTCCTTCAAGGTTAAAAGGCGGTAGTGTTAGGTCTAAAGGACGGTTTGCACCTCGCCAAGCGTTTTCTCTATTTTTGCCGTGAATGCGCATATCATCTTGTGGGCTGATCGCAATGTCGTTTGTTAACAAACAGTATTTGTATTTTTTTATTTTTGAAATAAACAAGGCGATGTCTTGATTTTGTAAATGTTGTAAAACATCTTTGCAAACCATCAAGTCACCCTCTGGAAGATGCATATTTAAAATGTCTCCACACTCAAACCGTATGCGATCATTTCCAAATTTACTCTGATTAATGGAAATAATTTTGTCAGAGACGTCAATTCCGATAACATCAATCCCATTCCAATCGATATAGCGGGCAAATTCCCATGCGCCACATCCCAAATCAACCACTTTCTTGATGGAATGTTGCTCAAGAAAATTTTGCAGAAACTCTACATATGGCAAAGCATACTCGTAGTGGGAACCAAAACCCGATGATGGATCTCCGTCCTCCGCGATTCCCCAAACGCAGTTTTCATAAACATCCGAAAAAACCTCTTCACAAGAGCGCTCTTTAGCTTCTGCAAGCAAAATTATAGAACAAAGGAAAAAAAATACAGCTCTAAGTTTTAATTGCATACCTATTTTAACTCCTTGCAACTTCTGTGTGCACAAATAAAGCGTAATACTGTTAAATTTTTACTAAGACGACTTGGTAGCTTTTAGCAGCAATGCGCCACCCTTTTCCTAGCAAATAATCAATAACAAGCGCTCCCTTTCCCCCATGGGGTAAGTCACAGTCATCTATCATGATAACTGTTTTTTCGGTAAGCCACGGATAGGCAGCCTGTATTTCTTTTAAATGATGTTCCTGTGAAGGAAGGGGATTTGCGGAATCAAAGTCATAACTATCTAGGTAAAGAAAATCAATCGGTTGACCAAAGCTTTCCAAGAAGGCAACGGAATCTGATTCAATAAAATGGACGTATTCCTTTTCCGGTCCTAAGGCTTCGGCTGAACATCGCAAATTCACTGCACTAATATCTATAGAATAGAGCTGCGCTCCATGTTGGCTTGCCCACTCGGCAAAAATCCAAGTAGAGCATCCATCTCCCAGACAATTGGATCTACCACCCCGATTTGTTCCTGTTTCAACAAGGACTTTGGCTCCTCTTTGCTCTATTTCTCTTAGAGTAAAAGCAAAGGTATGGTAGCGGCAGTTGCTTTTTGGAATCTTCCCACATAAGATCTTATTGGGGGAAAATTGCAAAGCAAAGGCAGCTTTTGAAAGTCCTAGTACGAAAAAAAATATGATGCTCAGCAAAACTTTCATTACTGTTCTCCAATTGTTTCATTCAATTCATGAGTGTCTTTTGTCAATAAGGTCTTTTTAACAAATAAGGCATCGCCCTGCCAATCCTTGATATACCAATGGGCAGCAAGAACAAATCCTTGATTTTCTAAGAAGCTTTTCAGTGCATTAAAAATACACCCGTTTTTTCTAAATTCTTGCAAATTTGTTTCGGTATATATAAATTTTGTTGTTTTTAAAATACTGACGCCGCTTTTTAGGACATCCAGTTCTTTCCCTTCAAGATCAAGCCACATGAAGTCAATACGATCTACATTTTCTCTATCACACCAGCCATCCAATGTCGACGAATCGACTAAAATGGTGTCACCTTGGTAGTGATACAGCATATGGCGAGATGAAGGCAAGAGCGAACTTGCTCCTTCTTTTACAAAAGAGCGTTCAGGCCCCTGACATAAATAGAAGGTTTTGGTTCCTCCATCAATATCCAAGGCTAAGGGAAAGGGATGTACATGCGGATAGTCTGCACATTGATTTTTAAGGACTTGGTAGGCGCGGGGATTTGACTCAAAAGTGAAGATCTTTCCAAATGGCCAAATCTGAGCAAATTTCACCGTGTCCTCTCCTTCATGGCCTCCAGCCTCCAAGACGACTGGATCATCGGGAAGGAAGCTTGCTAATAGGCGCACATCTGCAATTCCATCGCGTTTGATGTCTTTGAATAATGGCAGGCCTTCGTAGATTCTTTCGTGCGAATGATCAATTCCTTTTGCAAAATCAATCAGTACCTGAGAACCAAAAGCCGCACTTAAAGTAAAGCTAAAGAATAAAAAAAATAACATATTCAAAATCATTTAATGGTGCCTTTGATAAAAATGAAAACCCATACTTTTTCCCTTCTTATAACTGTCTGGACCGTCTTCCTCCGGCTTTTTAGAGCGGGTAAAGAGCCTTTCTTTTGTTGAACAGTTGTGAAGGAAACGTAGCTTTGGAGTGCCTAGCAATGCTGTCAAAACAAATTCCTCAGGGAAGCACGATAAAAAGGGAGTGCCTAACCGTACCAGGGCATAATAGTCATCGACTAATTCTTGTACTTGAGGCAGATCAAAATTTAGGCCGAAAACGATCGTACACACATAGGGAGCAGAAAGAACATTCACAGAAGTTAAGTCCGATAGCATTTTCTGAGTTTTTGGGAAAATATACTTTGCGAATTGTTTAGTTGCAGGGTAGGAAAGAAAACTCGCCCCATGTTTTTTTATATCCTCAAAAATGGGTGTGGGGTCATTGATCGGCAGGCAAGCAGCGTCAATCCACAACACTTGCGAAAACCCGAGTTGGTAAGCTTCTAGCATAGTAAAGATTTTGAATGCGTACGGAACACCGGCATACCGTATTTCTTCGCCGGTAGGATTGGGATAACCTCCCGTAAGCTTATATAAATAGCCATTGAACCCTGCGCTTTCTAAGGCTTCTTGAATGGATGCAGCCATTCTCGCGCGGATTGTCGGCTCGGGATGTCCTTCCAACGGGGTCTCAAAAGAAACGGAGGTCACCACGCATCGGTCTCCTCCTTGACCAATTTTAATTAGTTCCGCTTTGGGAAACCAACCACGCTCTTCGTCAATCAGGACTTGCCTAAGACAGCGCCCACATCGAACCATATACTCATGATAAGAGCACATGGTGGAGGGGGTAGGATTTGGAAAAGACTGATGAAGAATTGCATGAATGTCAATTTCTCTAAGCATTTTTTGTGCGATTACATAGTCTTCGTGAGTGAGATGTCTTTTTTCTGGGAAAGGAATTGCAAAGGGGTTTGCCAACAGCAGAGCTGGGAAGCAGCTCAAAAAAAAGATAAAAATCCCCAAACGCACACTGAGCATACCAAACTCTCTTAAGCTCTCTTAATAAAAAATACAGTCTAAGCTTAAGTTGTTTTTAATGGAAAGAAAAAGTAGAATTTCGCTAGCACCTGTTTTTCTCGGATCAGCCTATGTTAAAAAGCCTCGTTTGTGCTGCATTGCTCAAATTCACTGCTCTTTGCTCCGTGACAGTGTTTGAGGAAGTGCAGGACTATGCCGTTTATACCGATCAAGAGCTCGACGAGCTTTGGAACTCTTTCGATAATCTTCATTGCCCTACTGTAGGGGATTATCAGAGATTTGAAACGTATCTGCAGCAAGGAAGACGCGCCTACCTCGATGATTTTTTTGACTATTGTCTTAAAACAAAAGAATTAAGAGCGCATCCTGGATTCTTTTCCATCGATCGTAGTGAGTGTTTTCAAACGCGCATTTTGCAAAAAATGCGCTTCATTGGGAAAAATTTAGAACTGCCTTCGTTCAATGTGCTCTCACTCAATCAAGATCATGGGAGGTGCAATCGGTGTGTTATTATCTATGTCTCCCATAATTTTGATCAAACCTCTTACTATGCAGATAAGTTGGAAAAGCTGATCTGCAGTCTTAGGCAGACAGGATTTAAGGGAGATGTATTGGTTCGAGTTGGAGGGTATCCCTTGCTGCAACAAGGAGGAATGAAGCTAGCGCACATTCCCTACTCCTTTAAAGTGCTTTCCTTTTTAGAGGCCGAACTTTTAGGATACGATGCTGCCCTTTGGATTGATAGCGCGATAGCTCCCACACAAAATATCAATTTTATTTTTGATTTAATTGAAAAGAACGGGTATTTTTTGCTAAAAAATGGTCATACCCTTGCCCATGATTACAACGAAAAATTAATTCCAGACCGAACTTTAGATAGCTGGAATCTGACGCCAAAAGATCTTGGCAAAATTCCGCATATTATCTCTGGAATCATGGGCGTATCCTTTCATCATGATTTAGGAAGAGCTTTTTTAAAAAATTGGTATCTCCGGACGGCGCAAACTTTTCCCGCAATTAGCCTTTATCCAGAAGAGTTTCTGGTATGTTTGGCATCCTGGGAGTTGAATATAAGAGCGATGGGGGAAATTGGGGGCTATTTGAGAAATAAAGTTCCATACAACCAATGCCCCGTCCTCTTTTGGCATGATAAGCGGTGAACGTTTTACTGGTGTTGCCTTTGAAAAAAAAAGCAGCCCCTATTTTTGATTCTTTGCTTAACAGCAGGATTGTCCGACTCTCCAGGTTCTGCTCTTCCAAAGAGTCGATCCCAATAAAGGGTATGATGAAACCTTTGATATTTTTTCCCGCCAAAAAGGGCCGAAAACACAAACTCTTCGGGGAAACAAGACAAAAAAGGAGTGCCTAACCGGACCATTTTGTAGTAATTGTCGACAAATTCTTCTATCAGCGGATCTCCCATGTTTAGTCCAAAAACAATGGAGCAAACGTATTTACTTTTCAGGCAATCAACCCCGGTTTCCTTTTTTATCACTTCCCTTGTCGTGGAAAAAATATAAGGGCTGGTTGCTTTCATAACCGGGTCAAAAGAATAAAAAACCGCTCCTTGCCTTGCTACTACATCAAAAAGTGGCTGTGGATTAAATAAGGGGGTGCAGGCAGAGTCGATCCAGATTACCTTATTAAATCCTAGCTGCTTGGCTTCTAACATCATAAATATTTTGAAAGCGTAAGGGACGCCAGCAAAACGCATTTCTTCCCCCGTTGGATTGGGATATCCACCAGTTCTCAATAAAAAATATCCATCAAAGCCGGTTGACTCTAATGCAGAGCGAATGGTGCAAGCCAGTTCATAACGGATAGTGGGGCGGTGTCCCTCGTGCAACTCAAGGGGCGCGCAACAAACAATGCAAGAATCTCCCCCGTTGTTAATCTTATAGAGCGTATTTTCTGGATAGACCCCTTTTTCGGGCGCTATCATGACTTGCCTTAAACCTCTTCCACACCGAACAAAATAGTTTTCATAGTCGGCGAGTTCTACTCCCTTGTTCTGTTCAAGCAACTCACTAAGAATGTCATCGATATTGATTGAGGAAAGTTGTTTTTGAGCTTCTAAATAGTCTTCGTTGGCCAACTCTACCTTGGGTGAAAAATCGATTTCAAATGGATTAGGAAATAAATCTCTTGCAAAAATAAGTAAAAAAAAGAAACAAAGATCACCTATTTTCATTATACACCTTCTTTTCAAAAATATGTTCCATCCCTAACTTAAGTTGTTCATAGTAATAAACATGGTCATAGAGGGGGCAAGTGGTGAGTTCAAGTAGTTTAGGATTGTCTGCTGAAGTTTCTACAAAGATCCCGCAAGCGCGCGCTTCTAGGATCGCACGCTCCCCTCCGCCATCAATTTGGCAAGGTTGATAACAGCACCTACTGCTATGATACATTTCTGCTAGCTTTTCATAGCTTACATAATTGTGAATTTCAACATTGTGTTTTCTTAACATCAATACGATAGGGTTTTTTGGGTCATAAATTAATCCCACACATAATTTTCTACCCTCTTTTTCGACAAACTTTTCAAAACGTTTTTCCGGCTTAAATTCTCCTACCATGATATAATCGTATATTTTTTCACACTGGTGCTCTGCAGGTTTCATAACAGAGGTATTCGTACCAAAAGCATGGATAATGCAAGGGTGATCTTGAATTTGAGGGCGATACCACTCTGTCTCGTAAAAAAGGACGTCGTAAAAGAACATAGCTTCACGGCTCGGAACAGGATTCACACCAGAAATGAGAAGGGCTTTAGGCAAGTTTGGCGGTATATGTTTTCGTGCATATAGATCAGGGGCACAACCCCAATTGCTTTTCACAAAGATGGCATCGTAAGCCTCAAATTTTGGGTTCTTTCCCCCTAAATTCAAGTTATAGTAATCTACGTTATAATCCTGCTTTAAAAGCTCCATAGCTCCCACAAAGCCATCTTTATTCATCTCCACAATCTTTGGGCTAAAATCACAGATGACAAGAAGAGACTTAGATTTGGCAAGCAAGAGGCTTTGAGATAACAAAAAAACAAGCATGCAAAGGCGAAGCATTTTACCCTCTTTAATTTCTCAAGTTTCAAGAAAAGCAGTATACGAAAAGGATATTTTGCTATACAAAGAAAAAATAGATTTACTAGAAGGCTGTGAGCATTTTCTCGCATCTTTCGGATAAAAGCTTTGATGAAGGGTGTTATGCCTTGATCATCATGGTATTTTGGGCAATGGAAGATTTTTTGTGGCTTTTCATTCTTTATTTAGATAGAATCTCCCAACATGTCTAAGTGGAAAAAATCTTCGAAGCAACTTGTAGAAGCCTTTTATTCAACTCTAGGGGAGAATCCCCTTCTTGATTTGAGAAAGATGTTTGGCTATCCGTGTGCATTTATTCGAGGGAATATGTGTACGGGCCTCCATGAAGAAAATTGGATTATCCGCCTTTCTGAAGAAGACCGAAGCGAAATGAGAAAAAAATACTCCGTAGCACCCTTTGCCCCTATGGAGGGTAGGGTTATGCGCGAGTATGTGGCCATCCCAGAGGAAGTAAAAAGAAACCCCGATCTTTTACATGAGTGGATCGAAAAATCCATTGCATTTACCTCGTCCCTCCCAGAAAAACTGCCCAAAAAGAGAAAGTCAAAAATATCTATCAAAAAATAGTGCTCCAAAGCGAGCAGCGGGAAACTGGCTTTAGATAATTTCTCCCGACCATAACGCTTCAAGAAACTGTCTCCATGGGAAAATGAAAATATCTGTGCCGTTTTCGACGGTGATTTTTCTCATCCTTTGAACCTGAGATACAACGATAGCCTTGCCTGGTCGATAAAGCTGAGCAAAAGAGAGTAATCCCTTAATATCTGTCTTATCTATTCGATCGCCTATCTTTACTTCGATTGCAACCGCATTTTTATCTAATATAAAATCTACTTCGAGATGGGATTTTGTCCGCCAATAGTGAAGGGCATAATCTAACTGATTGATTCCTCGATATGCAAGGAGCTCCATAAAGATGAAGTGTTCAAAGGCATCTCCTGCATGTGTGCCTTTGAGCTCAATAATTTTCTTTCTTGCTAAGTGGCTTGCAATTCCCACATCGAATAGATAAAACTTGGGGGTAGCGCTGATAGTGTTCCGGGTATCGCGATGATTCAAGGGTTCCAGATAGGTGCCAATTAAGGTATCGACAAGGATTTGGAAATACTCTTTTACTGTTTTTGCATCCACAGCGCAATCTCGCGAGATGTTGCTATAGTTGATCAACTCTCCATGGCTGTATGCTAATGCATCCAAAAATCTCGCAAAAGCAGGCAAATTGCGGGTGAGCCCCTCCTCCATCACTTCCTCTTTTAAGTAGTTGATAACGTAGCTGGTTATATGCCGCTTTAGATGAGAACTGGTGTAATGCGAGGGAATCAGTCCATGGTTGAGGGCTCTTAATAAATTAAAATCGGGAATTTCGGGATAAGTCAGTGGATAAAAGTGATATCGCCATGCACGCCCTCCTAGCAAATTAGCAGCTCCTTTTTTTAGCTTGCGCGCGCTTGAACCCGACATGATGAAGTAGGCATCGCTGTTTTCAATCAGCCAATGAATTTCATCAAGAAGAAGGGGGATTTTTTGAATTTCATCAATAATAACTGGACTTTGGAGCTTTTCTTTTGGCAAAGCCAGGATTTCTTCCCGAAAGGTGTGTGGCGTCTTCAGGAGCTGCAGATAAATGTCCGATTTCAAGAGGTCGTAGCGAACGGAGTTGGGGTAGGAAGATCTTAGAAAGGTGGACTTGCCCGTATTGCGGGGGCCCCACAAAAAAGCAGATTGTCCAAAAGGCAAATTTAGACCGAGTAGCCGTTTAAAGTTCTCGGAGCCCATTCCCATAATCATAGCGCGTATCTGGAATAAACTCCATATTTTCCTTCTAAACTAGAGAGCACTCCCACCCAAGTCCGCTTGACTCCTACTTGGTTTGCTACTCTGCGAAACTAACTGTGAAAAATTTCGTCCTGTGAAAAGAAAAAATTAATCTCTATCTCTGCGTTTTCTATGCTGTCAGATCCATGGACGCTGTTACGTTCAATGTCTGTCGCAAAATCGGCTCGGATAGTCCCTTTTTCGGCCTCTTTAGGGTTTGTCGCTCCCATTAGTTTGCGGTTTTGCGCCACAGCCTCATCACCCTGCAGCACCATAACCAGCACAGGGCTCTCTGTCATAAAGGAGACCAGTTCCTGGAAAAAGGGGCGATCTTTATGGACCGCATAGAACTGCTCAGCACGCTCTTTAGAAAGGTGCACCATCTTGGCAGCAACCACGCGCAAGCCTCCCTCCTCAAGACGAGAGATGATGGGTCCAATAATATTCTTTTTTATCGCATCGGGTTTAATAATAGATAACGTCTGCTGTTTCATGTCCGTTTGGCCTTTGTTGTAAAAGTGGTCACTATAATTGCTTGGAGGCGCTTGCGTTTTAATCGAAGCATTATCTACCCCTTGTCCGATTAATCCAAAACTACACAGCATGCTCAAAAAAAAAGCGGCTATTCTCAACACGAATTCCTCCCTTGAGTTAAGGTAAAGATTTTGCCAGATTTTTGGACTAGATTACAAGAAAAAAAAAGACATTTAATAGGCGAGGTATTAGACTCTTTTTTCAAAAAATAAAAGTCGAGGGTTGCCGTGAGCAGTAGTGCTGCATCAGATGGTTTAATGGCAGATTTGGGATTGTTTTGCCCCGTACTACTTGACAAATACTCAAAAGAAGTAGATGAGAAAGGGGCCCCTGTGATTCTCGTCAACTGTGGGCATGTGCTTAGGAGGGATGCTTTAAGTAGGCTGAGAGAGAGTTCTTGCCCTTGTTGCAGAGATTTCATTTGGGGAAATTTTATCAATCATCTTGCAATACAATACATGCAGATGTTCGAGCAGGTAGAGAGCGTGCCTACCTTGCAAAAGGAGAAGATATACGCTATTTTCCCGAAGGACGGTTTTGATTTGGACTCTCGGCGTTTGCAAAGCCATCTACAGTGGGCTGTCATCAGCCAAAAGGTAGATAATCTAATGCAGGGTAGTGATGCCGCCTTCCCTAACTTTGACGATATCCAAAAGCGTGCTTACGCATCTTGCCAAAAAATGGACCAGGAATTTGGAGGAGACGGATTGTTGGCACTTGAGCTTGGAAAATATGTCAGTTCGGATACTTCTCAGAGAGATTATGCAACACTTTCTTTCGGCGAAGAGGCTAAACAGCCAGTATATGACAAGGAGTGTGTAGCTGCTCTAGGAGATGATCTGTCAACAGAGGGGCGGAATTATCCCGATTTTCCACAAAGCAATCAACATGGCGAAAACTTAAGCACTCCCGTCGCAGGCTCCCTTAATCCTCCTGCTTGCCATCCTACACCCTTTTCTAATCCAGCGCCTGCTCGGCCGCGCCGTTTTAGTTGTTGGCAACGTTTTTTAGAGAGAACTGCTCAGATATTCGAAGCGCTAGGTGCCACTTTAATAAAAGTCGGTCGGGGTTTTCAAAATATCATTCAGGCTGTATTTTCATGGCTTTGTTGTTGCACTCGCTTTCCTTAGTAGAAGTTAGGAGAAGAGGTTTTGTTTAAGAGGGCACTTATAATCAAGTTGCGCCACCACGGTGATGTATTGCTAAGCACGCCCGTGTTTTGGGTGTTAAAGCAGCAGTTTCCTCATCTGCGCATAGATGCCTATGTTTATCTTGAGACGAAAGAAATATTAGAAGGTTTGTCTTGCATTGATAGCATTTTAACCTACGATCAACAGTGGAAGTCTCAGTCCTTTGCATCAAGAATGCGACAGGAATGGAAACTCCTTTCTCAGATTCGGCGTAATCGGTATGACTTAGTTATCAACTTGACCGAAGGGGATCGGGGAGCGATTGCTGCTAGGTTCTCTAAAGCGTCTACTTCTGTGGGTTTTGATCCCGAAGGCGGGGGCATCAAGGGCAAAGCAAATTGGTACACTTTTCTTGTTAAGCACACGCATTTGCCCCGTCATATGGTAGATAAAAATTTAGATGCCCTTCGTATGCTTGGCATTTTCCCAGAAGTAAAAGCACGCGCTTTGCAGTTTTTTGTTCCAGCGCATGCTAAAGCCTACGCAGAAACGCTGTCGATGCGTTTTGAAAAACGTCCTTTTATCATTTTTCACCCAACTTCGAGATGGACATTTAAACAGTATCCAAAAGACTCCTGTATTGCCGTTTTAAAGCCACTACTTTCGCAATTTCCCATTGTCCTTACTGGGTCTAGTCATCCTAAAGAACTTGCTTTCATTAGCGCTATTGAAGCTGGGCTGGGAAATGCGGATACTGTTTTCAATGTTGCAGGGAAAACAACACTAAAAGAGTTGGCGGCAATTATTCAGCGCGCGCGCTTATTGCTATGCATGGACTCTTTGCCTTTGCATCTAGCCAGTACGTTTAAAACTCCTGTTGTTGCCCTATTTGGCCCTACTTCGGAGCAAAGATGGGGGCCGTGGCAACACCCTTCATCAAGAGTGATGGTCCATAGTATTTCTTGCCGCCCTTGTTTTCGAGAGGGATGTGGTGGTAGCGGCAGGAGCGATTGTCTATCGCAGATTCCACCTAAAGCTGTTTTAGAAGAAATTTATCGACTGCTTTCTTTGTAAAGCCGTGTTATTGTTTTGCAAATTTAATTTTGGTATAATACCCTCGGTGGCCTATGAAGCTTAAGATCCTACCTTTTCTTCTTTTGCCAATCTCCTTAGCGGGGATGAATGCTCCGGGCCCCCGTTCATCAGCCGGTGTGATTGAGCAGAATTTGGAGCGAATCTACAACGCTCTTACGGTTGCTGAAAAAAACATGGACCCGATTTTACAAGTGGATATTCCTAAAGAGGCCTTTCGTATTCCAGAAGAAGAAAGTGGTTTCATTAAAAAGGTTCTCTTTAACGGCAATACTATTCTTCCAGATGAGTACTTAGAATACCTTGCTGAGCCTTTGTTAGAAAAAAAAGTTTCTATGCAAGAAGTGCAAACGCTTTTACTACAAATTCAAGAGAAATATGTCAATGAAGGGTATATTTTAACGAGAGTGCTTACTCCTACGGAAAGGCTTGAAAAGGATGTGTTAACTATAGAAATCGTGGAGGGAAAGCTAGGAAAAATTACTATTGCGAATAACAGAAATTATCAAACTAAGTTTATATTGGGTTATTTTAATCGATTTAAAGGCCTTCCGGTTAATTATTATTCTATTCTGCGTCAATTAATCTTGATAAATGAAAATATTGATATTCATGTTGGCGGTATTCTTAAGAAAGGGGACCGCACGGGGGAGGTCGATCTTGCACTCAATGTGACAGATACTTATCCATTTGATGCTTATCTTGGTTATAACAACTGCGGGTCAGATGTGGTTTCACGCACCCGTATCGGTTCTCGGTTGGAACTCGGGAATTTGTTTGGTCAGGGGTCTATTATCACGCTGGGAGGCATTTCTGCTATTCCAATAGAAGAGCTGTATTTCCACAGCACCCGATACAGTGTTCCCATTAACTTTTCAGGGACGTATCTTGGCGCAGCCTATTTATATTCCAATTTTAGCGTTTCTCAGTTGAGGGATTCAAATATAAGGGGAAAATCACAAGTGGCTGAGATAAATTTTTTGCAAAAAATTTCTAGAACGCGGCGATTGCATACCAATGCTATGGTAGATTTGATTTATAAAAATGTAAAAAACTATAGCCTGGGAACAAAAGCTTCTGCTGATTACCTGCGAGAGGTAAAGGTGGGTTGCAACGTTGACTACTCAGATAAGTTGCAAGGAAGAAATTACGGCGCTATTTCTGGCACTATTGGCATACCCGACTTTCTGGGGGGCTCAAAGCGGGTGAATCCTTCTTCTAGCTGCCCTTGCGTTGGAGGCCGGTTTTTCAAGGTCAATGCCGAATATCGACGTATTCAATCTCTTCCTTGGTATAGTGTTTTGACTTTTTATATTAATGGGCAGTACGCTTTCGAAAAGCTGACTTTGCCAGAGCAGTTTCTTGTAGGTGGATATGGGACAGTCAGGGGGTATCAAGTCGCAACGGGAATTGGAGATCATGGATATTTTGCGAATTTAGAGTATTGGTTTCCTTTGCCGGGGTTAGCAACTCAGCGGGTCCTTCTACTTCGAGAGTATAAGCAGTGGAAGGATTTTTTCGCCTTTGCTCTATTCGTGGACAATGGACTGAGTTTGGAAGACACAGATTTTTACAAAGAGCCTCGCTGCGCTTCTCTGACAAGTGTAGGGGTGGGGCTTCGATTATTTAATGCTGGGAAGTTCGATATTGCTCTAGATTGGGCTTTTCCTTTAACCCAAACAAAATCGCAGCCAAGCTCCATTTTTTATATTAAAATCAATACAAAACCCTTTTAATGCCAGAGCTCATCAACAGCCACTTGGAATATTCGCACACACTTGGCTGTTTTCCGTTGCAAGGTACTCGGACTTGGGGGATTTTTTCACGCGCTCAATGTGTGCACCCAAGGATTGGAGCTTTTTATCAATTTCTTCGTATCCCCTATCAATAAAGGGAATACCATAAATCTCGCTTTTTTCTGGGGCAAGCAGCGCTGCCATAATATAGGCAAATCCTGCTCTTAAATCGGGTACGGTAATAATTTTTCCTATTAAAGGTGTTTGTCCTTTAACGACTAAGGAGTGGTAGTGGTTGTGCGCTGCAAAACGGCAAACTATTTCTCCTAAGCACTGGGTAAAAAGCTCAATATCAGCTCCCATCTCCTTGAGACAATTTATGTATCCAAAGCGATTTTCATACACCGTCTCATGTATGACACTACTCCCTTTGGCTTGTGTGAGAAGGGTGACAAAAGGCTGTTGCCAGTCTGTGAGAAATCCTGGATGTACGTCCGTTTCAATGTGCACCCCTCCCTTCAAGGGACCTTGATAAAAGAACTCTATCCCGGTTTCGTGTATTTTAAATCCTCCGTTGACTTCACGGAGCTTGTTGAGAAAATTGACTAGACATGCTTGGTTGGCATTTTCTATAAAAATACGTCCTTTCGTACTAATGGCAGCCATCGCAAAGCAAGCCACCTCAATGCGGTCTCCCATCACCGTGTGCTCTACTTCGTAAAATCGCGTTGTTTCCCTAATAAAAATCGTTCTATTCACATCCAAATGAATGGCAACGCCTAATTTTTGTAAAAATAAAATTAAATCCACGATTTCAGGTTCAATAGCAGCATTTTTAATGACCGTTTTTCCTTTTGCACGGCAAGAAGCCAAAATGGCATTTTCTGTAGCGCCAACAGAGGGGTAGGGAAGTGTGATCACGGCTCCTTGCAGATGATCATGGGCACAAGCGACGTAGGCAGAGCCATTAATCGTGGTTTCTTCTTCAATGGTTGCCCCCAATGCTCTTAGGGCACTGATATGGAAATCGATAGGGCGTTTCCCAATGCGGCACCCGCCAACAATAGGGATGGTGATAGGGCCGCTTGCTCTGCCTAGAAGGGCGCCTAGCATGAGAATAGAAATGCGGTTTGCAGCAGATTTTGGTGGGGATACATTGGTTGAGGTTATTGCTTTTGTTTTTAACTCTAATGTTTTATTGATTGTGTCCCACAGCACCTGCGTGCCTATTTCTCGGCAAAAATTAATGGTGATTCTTACATCCTCAATATTTGGCACGTTATGCAAAACGCATTTTTTATCGGATAATAGTGAGGCTACAATCAGTTTTGTGATAGAATTTTTGGCACCCGCTGCTTTAATGTGG
This sequence comes from Chlamydiia bacterium, assembly GCA_030430655.1. Lineage (GTDB taxonomy): Bacteria > Chlamydiota > Chlamydiia > Chlamydiales > Simkaniaceae > JAUIKQ01. The sequence continues at coordinate 25,602 of JAUIKQ010000006.1, read as the reverse complement.
CCGCGCAGAGGAAAGCCTCCTTTAATATGAAACGCTTCTGTCATGGGGTCGATAGTACTTGATCTAGTTACGCAATGCAATAGTATCTTTTCAAGTTTGCTAAACAATTCAACTTGCGCTTGGGATGGAAATATGAGAGATTTTAGTTTTTTTGCATTGTAAGAAAAAGAGAGTAGTACGGCGCTTTGTGCAGGCTTAATTGAGGGAATGAGCGAGTAGGTATGATAAAACGTCTTTTAGCTGTTCGGCAGTCTCATACGCTTCCACTATTATTAGGAAATACTTTAGAGCATTTTGATAAATCACTTTATGGTTTGTTGGCGCCGTTTATTGCGATGCGCTTTTTTCGAACAGACAACATATTGCACGCCTTGTGTTTGATCTACCTTCCCTTTGGCATTATCTATCGCCCTTTGGGCGCTTGGTTTTTTGGCCGTATTGGGGACCGTCTAAGCCGAAAAAAAGCACTCTCCTGTGCGCTGCTGGGTATGTCTTTTATGACAATGTTGATCGGATTGTTGCCAACTTATGAACAAGCGGGGATATGGTCCCCTATCTTACTGTCGTTTAGTCGAGGGATGCTCTCTTTTTTCGCTGCGGGAGAGGCGACTGGCGCGTCGCTATTATTGCTAGAAGGGGCTGAAAACGCGAAAAGAAACTGGATGAGCAGTTTTTACGAAATGTCCGGTATGTGGGGGGTGCTTTTGGGCTCTTTAAGCGTGTTTTTGCTAGTGTATTTTGGCAAAGTAAATGTTTTTTGGCGCGGTTTGTTTATCATTGGCGGTGTGGCTGGGTATATAAATCGGTGGATCCGTCAGTCTGTAATAGAAGAGTGCGTGGAAAAAAAAGTTTCTATAGAAAAAAAAAGGACGTTGCTTGCTCCTTTTATTACCATTGCCCTGGTGACGGGGTTTGCTTACGCTAACTATCGCATTGTTATGACGATGTTAAATGGCTATTTACCCGCTGTGTGCAAAGTCTCTTCCACTTGGATGCTGATGGTGCATGTGATTTTGGTGGGATTTGATTTATTGCTATTTCCCCTTTTTGCGTGGCTTGCTGATCGTATTTCCAAAGAACGGGTGATGATCATTGCTTTGGCACTAGTGGTTATTCTTGCATTTCCTCTTTTCCAAAGTTTTTCCCGCCCTACTTTGTGGGGGCTATTTGTCGTACGCTTTATTTTAGTGGTGCTTGGAGTGGCTGTAGGTGCTACTTACCAAAACTGGGCACAGCAGTTGGTGCCTTATAAGTACCGTTACCGCGTTATTGGTATGTCTAAAGCCTTTGGGGCAGAGTGCATTGGAGGTCCTACCGTTTCTTTTTCTTTATGGTTATACGGGAAAACAGGATGGGTTGCATCCCCTGCTTTTTATCTGACTTTCACGGCGATTTTAGCGATCTCTGCAGTCTTTTATTCTTTACGCTTGACCCGCAAAGCAGCGCTTTCAATAGACGTCTAGTCGGTACCGTTTACTTTTCCTTAGAAGCCGAAAATAGGCTTTTCCTGCCTCTTTAGAAAAATTACCTTCTGTGTTGATAATATCGCGAAGGGTGCTTTCCACTTCTTTTGCCATATACTTTGCGTTGCCACAGACATAAACAATAGCGCCGTCTTCCAACCAAGAAAAAAGCTCGCTTCGCTCTTCCCACATCCTGTTTTGCACATAAATTTTCTCTTGTTGATCCCGAGAAAAAGCCACGGACAGCTTCAAGTGCCCTTTTTCCTGAAGATGCAGCCATTCTTTTTTGTAGTAAAAATCTTTTTGCTTTTCTTTTTCTCCAAAAAATAACCACTGGTTACCGAAGTTTTTTTCGGTTATCCGTTGTTGCAAAAATCCCCTGTAAGGAGCCACCCCTGTGCCTGGTCCTATCATGATAATGGGTGTTGTAGGGTCTTTGGGCAGGGCAAAATGGTGGCTTTGTTGGATATAGAGTGGGATGGGGGTCCGGCCTACTTCCGCTCGATGACAGAGGAAATCACTGCCAACACCCTTCTGCAATCCAGACGCTTGGTAGTAAGCGACAGATTTCACAAGTAAATGCAGCTCTGAGGGGTTTTGGTTTTGAGCAGAAGCAATAGAATAAAATCGGGGCAACAAAGGCAACAAGCAAGTGACGCACTCTTGTATGGGAATGGAGCGTGGCGGGAATTGCTGGAAAAAAGTGAGGATATCGAAATTTTCCTTTGGAAAGGTTGTAGGGTCAAGGGAAAAAAGACGCAGGAGAGCAGGAGAGAGAGTAGATAGGTTGCACGAGCGGAGTAAAAAATTTTTTATATTCGTTGTCTTCTTTGTCTTAGGCGAATAGATCGGCATGGTTGGCGCTGCTTTAAGCAAAACAAGGAGTTTTTCCACAATCAATGAAGCGTTTTCTGGCAAGATCGCAACAACATCTCCTGGGCTATACTGAAGAAGGGAATTTTTGAGATCCAAAACCATGTGAAACACGGGCAATGCTGCACTTGCATCATTGATTTGCTTCCTATATATAATTCTTGATAAAAAGGGAGTTTGTCTAGAATACATAGGTTTTCAGTATAGCTTTATTTTTAAAGTTTGGTGTAGAGTTGAGACCATGAGGAAGATCATCATTTTATGTCTTTATTGGTTATTCTTATCGGGATGTGGCGTACGCGCTGGATACCACCCCCTCTACATTCTCTCAGAGTCAAAGATTGAAGAAAACGGAGAAAAGGCAGAAGAGATGTAGGCCGATTTGAGGCGATGGAATTAGTCGTTTTTCTGCACGAGGGTCTCACAATTTTTTGCATCCCATGACTTTGTGAGCAAAGTTAATTTTTTATTAGATAGTCCACCCAAAAATTCAATTGCTTTCAATAGCCTTGCTTGCGTTTTCGGTTTTCCCAAAATATCTACTGAGTCAAACAGAGGGGGGCCAAAATGTTTACCTGTGATGGCTGCGAATAAGATGCGCATGACAATTTTTTTATGGTTCACTTTGAATGCTTTGGCCACTTCTCTTGATGCCGCTTCTAGTCCACTCCCTTGAAAGTTTGCATTTTCTTCCATTTGCCAGATGAGGGTTTGTAGCAGGGCGCAGGCAGTCTCAGGGGTAATATTTCCAGGCGTGAGCAGGGATAGATCGAGGTTTACATGGTTGATGAAGAGAAAGCCGCAAAGGTCGATAAAGTCACCAAATGTTTTGATGCGCGTGTGGCACATTGGCATAAGTTTTTGCATGTGGTTGTCGCTAAATCCCCAGGATTTAATAGCGTTCCATAGCTTATCTTTTGGAATGGAGTGAATGAGGTAATGCTGGTTGATCCAGTCGAGTTTATTAATATCAAAAAAGGCTCCAGAAGTTCCAATCCGGCGGATATCAAAGTTAGCGATAACGTCGTCAATCGTATAAATTTCCAGGTCGTTAGGCATACTATAACCCATTAAAGAGAGGAAATTGATGAAAGCATTTTGCAGATAGCCGCTGTCTCTATAGTAAAATACAGAGGTAGGGTTTTTTCTTTTAGAAAGCTTTTTCCCGTCTTTTCCTAAAAGCAATGGCATGTGTAAAAATGTTGGTGGTGTCCATCCAAAAGCTTCATAGAGTAGAATGTGTTTTGGAGTGGAGCTCACCCATTCATCTCCTCTTATGACGTGGGTAATTTTCATGAGATGATCATCCACTACGTTTGCCAAATGGTAGGTGGGGAATCCATCGGATTTTAAAAGGATTTGGTCATCAATGTCCTGCATTGGCGTTGAGATGCGGCCTTTTAATGCATCTTCAAAAACACACTCCCCGGTTAAGGGCACTTTGAGTCGAATGGTGTAGGGCGCATTTCTTTCTAAACGTTGTCGTATTTCCTCAGGGCTGAGGTTGCGGTAACGGCGATCGTAACCGATGCGCTTGCCGAGTTGCTTTGCAAGTTCGCGCATTTCTGTTAGCTCTTGTGGTGTGGCAAAGCAGTAATACGCTTTCCCATTATCGACCAGTTGTTTACAGTGTTTAACGTAAATATCAGTTCTTTCCGATTGCCTATAAGGGCCGTAAGGGCCGCCAATATCGGGACCTTCATCCCACAAGATACCGCACCACTGCAGAGATTCAAAAATATTCTTCTCGTACTCCGGGCGGCTACGCGTTTGATCTGTATCTTCAATTCTAAGAATAAACTTCCCCCGGTGGTGGCGAGCGAAGATAAGATTAAAAAGGGCCATGTAGGGAGTGCCTACATGAGGATCCCCTGTGGGTGAAGGAGCTATACGAACTCTAACCTGGCTCATGATTTAATAGTCAATCTTAATCAAAGGCCACAGTATACCTTGAGCCTTTACATAAGTCTATTCCCTTTTTTCTTTGCAGGAAGGCAGCATTTAGGCACTTTTTTCCATCTCGCGAGATTGGAGCATGATCAGATCTTTCATGATATTCATTGTTTCTTCTAACTGGTAATCAGGAGGAGGAAAGGGGCTTTCCGCGGTTGCGGTCTCGGATTGCAAGTATTCTAAAAACTTGCAGTAGGGGGCGTTTGTTTTCACGCGATGTGTGGAATTGTTTCTTAGCGTTGGTAGAAGAGAGCTATAGAGCTCTTCTTTTTTCTGTTGGCCCCGCTTATACTGCGCAGCGATACGACTGCGGTATAAAGGGTGGATATCTGTCATCTTGTCTTGGAACTGTGGAGAAATAGCGTTGTTATCCAAAGGGAATGGAGCAAATCTTTCTCCAATCTCTAAGTGAGAGAGATAGCCTGCAACTTCTATATCTGGTTTCACTCCATTGAGTTGGGGGCTTTTGCCGGAGACTGTGTAGTACAGGCCGCGAGTGACCTTAAATTCTCCTTCTTGATTGACAGCGCCTGTGTTGTTGGTATCCAATGTGAATGTTTGGTAGGAGCCCTTTCCGAAAGTATGGCTTTCTCCTACAACGAGCGCACGTCCATAATCTTGCAGCGTTTGTGCAACAATCTCTGCTGCAGAAGCGCTTGCCTTGTTGGTCAGTACGATTAAGGGTCCATCAAAGGCCCGCGATTTTTCTAAATTCCTAAGATGCTGGATGTTGTTTTGACAGTCTTTTATAGAAACAACGATCCCTCTTTGAATAAATAACCCTGTTACCGCAACGGCTTGCGGCAGTAGACCCCCTGCATTGTTTCTTAAGTCTAGTATTACACCATCGAGTCGGTGCTCTTTTTGTAAATCTTGTAGCGCTTGCTGGATATCTGTAGCCGATGAGTAGTTGTCGTCTTGATAAAAAGAGCCCAAACGGATACGTGCAATAGCGCCTTTTCCAAATAATTCATAAGAAGCATCGATGCGAGTGTCTTTTAAGACGATCTCATCTCTTATAATTGTCACATCCAGTTTTTCTTCTCCAAGTAGGCTTTTTCGTATAAGTGTTAAAACAACCTCTGTTCCTTTTGCTCCTCGAATTAATGATGTCCCTTCGACAATATCCATTCCAATAACAGGCTCTCCATTCACTGCGATTATTCTGTCATTGACTTGTAAGAGTTTACTTCGGTCTGCCGGCCCTCCCTCTATGATATTCATGACGGTAAAGCCATTTAGAGAATCATGCAGTTGAGCGCCAATGCCAAAAAGGCGTTGTTGGATTTGAATGATAAACTGGGACGCTTCGTCTGGCGTGAAGTAGAAGGTGTGGGCATCTAGAGATTTAGCCAGCGATTTGATGACAAGCGTTAAACATTGTTGTTTTTGTAGCTTGGGGTTAGAGGACTGTATGAGCTCTTCTTCCTTACCATTGCGTAATTTTTGAATCCTTTTTAAGAAAAGCGCCTGAGTTTCGTTCAGCTGTTTTGCAAATGAGAGCTGAAGTCCTTTTAAGCGAACGTTGCGAACAAGCAACGCTTTTTCATCTTTTGCCCACGAAATATCTTTAAATTCTTCATTTTTTACATCCTTTGGGTAGTCTTGTGTGGTTGCAGTATCGTCTGTCAGATTGCGCATTCGCTCAATAGCGTTGAGCATGACCGCATACAGGGTTTCAAAAGTGGTAAAAACGCCTTTTTGGAATTCATTGATCATTGCCTGGACCATTTCTTTGCTCGGGTCGATCCACGCAGCAACTTCGTTTTCAGTTAGATAGATTTTAGCCGGATCCAACTCTTCTAAAAAGTTCAGTAGCATGCGCCGCCCAATCTCTATGTCGAGGCTTTTATGTTGGATGTGGGAGTGCAAAATTTGATTGGCTTTTTTGTTTACAATAGCCGGAGTCAAAGCAGGAGGTTTGCTATATAAAAGTAGAGAAACTAGAGTGAAAAGGTAGATCAGCTTTGTCATGTAAGGCCTTGTCTGCTTTTGCCCTCAGCTTAGCTCCTCTTTTGCTTTCCGTCCATTAAAAAACCCATTAGGGGGTTTTAGAAAGGCAGGGGGTTTTTAAGGAAGGTGCGCTTTGCAGGGAAAATTTGTGGGTGATTTTCATAATTTATTGATTATTAATATGTTAAATAACTACCCTCTACCTACATTAAAAAAGCGAAGGGATGGGGCAAGTATTTTTCAACCCGCTTAAAATCAAAAGATTGTGTTTATTATCTTCGCTTCAGCATAGACAATTGTGAGCTGCAGCTTTCGTTTGCACTTTGATAAGGTTTGCGCCTGAATTTTTATGGGAATGTGAAAAATCAATTGCTTTCAACGCATTTTTATGTAATAATAGACGTACTAAAGAGTTAAATAGCGTCGGGACAAAGCGAAAACTATTTATTCGTTTGTTCTTTCTGTTTGTTTGACGGGATAAATGTAAAATTAATTGTATATTTTTGGAGGATAGATTCATGGATTTTGAGAGTCATGAAAAAGAAGGGCAGAATTGTTTTTTTTCTGACCAGATGGCTCAAGATTACTCCCCGGAATCATCACATAAAAAGGTGGTTTCTATCACGGAGGCCGCTAAGATCAACAATGTGACGCGGCAAGCGATTTATGTGGCGATTAAGCAGAAGAAATTAAAAGCAAAGAAAGAAAATGCACGTTGGGTAATTAACTTAGAAGACTTAGAAGAGTATAGACGTCAAAAGTATTCACGCGCTAAATCTATGTATGACGGAGAACTACTATTTGACCGTTCAAAGGGAATGTACTCTGTGAACCAGGTAGCCGAGCTGCTAGGTGTACCGGCGCAAAAGATTTACTATGCAACACGCATTGGTCTTTTAAAGGCATCTCGCAAAGGAGCTGCGTGGGTAATTAACGAAAGCGACGTGAAAGAGTACAAGGAAAACTATTTAGGCCGCAAAGAGGAAGAATCGGCAGTTTCTTAAAAAGCTCCCGATCTTACTTGGATGCTCGCCGGGTATTGCTGGGACTGGCAGTGATGGTTTTTTCTGTTGCTGTCAGTCAGCAGGAGGGAGGGGCTGGAAGTCTTTCACTTGAAGTTGGATGCTGGATTTGTTCAGGAAAACGTTGATGTGTGGTGTAAACGCAAATTTGATGGGACTTTTTTTAGCGAGTTCTTGCCTTCTGTCGGCTAGGCCAAATCCGATGCCTTCTAGCAGCCGGTCTTTCTGTTGCAAGTAGAGCTTTAGGTGAGACTTTCCCACCACCTTGGGATTCCAGGTTTGCTTGGCTTCACTGTATAAGATGGGTTGCGGGTTGTCGGTTCCGTAAGGCTCTAGCAAATGCAGCGACTCCAAAAAATCAAACGTAAGGTCTTCAAACGTGACCTTAGCATCAATGTGTAGTTTGCATATTAGATCTTCATCGCATAATTGTGCGTCTACCATTCTCAACAATTTTTTTCTTAACCTAGAAATTTTTTCTTTAGCGATTGTAATCCCTGCGGCGTAATCGTGCCCTCCAAAATCTATAAAATTTTCTTTATTTTCACGCAGTACATTTAATAAAGGAAATTCTGGGATTGTCCGAAGGGAGCCTTTGCCTATGTCTTGTGTCACACCGATCACCAGGGTCGGTCTTGAGTACTGTTTGCTAAGGCGCGCTGCAAGAATGGGAATGATGCCAGGATGCCAGTTGGCTGAATCCAGGATAAGCATCTTGTGCTGCAACAGCTTTCGGTCTGTTTTTAGCATAGCTTCAATTTCTTCTGTCGCTTTACGCTCTATTTTTTGCCTTTCTGTATTATTGTGATCAAGGTCTTTTGCCAGGGTTTCTGCTTGCTTTGGATCCCGGAGTAGGAGTAGCTGCACCCCTTTCTTAGGGTCATTGATTCGTCCCAGGCTGTTTAGCCGAGGCGCTAGCTTAGCGGCCACGTCGGTAGCAGAAATCTTTGTCGAATGAATTTCACACTGGTTCATTAGCTTTGCTAAACCGATGCGATTTTTTTTGCCGAGCTGTTTTAGGCCGTAGCGCACAAAGATACGGTTTTCTCCAATCAGGGGGCCCATATCTGAAATGGTGCCAAGTGCAACCAGGTCTAAAAAGCGCTTTAGGTCGATTGAGGTTGTGTTGATTTTGTTGTTTGCAACTAGGAAGTTGGTCATTGCGTGTGCGAGCTTAAAGGCGACACCTACTCCAGTAATCCCTTTGTTGGGATAGGAAGAGTTTGGTAGCTTTGGATTTAAAATAGCGCAGCAAGCAGGTAGGTCTGCGGTTGGCTCATGATGATCGGTGATAATGGTATCGATGCCTTTTTTTGTAAATGCAGCTACCTCTTTTTTTGCGGTAACGCCACAGTCTACGGTGATAAGAAGTTTGCACGCGTGGTTGTTTGCGAATTCTAGCGCGTCTAGTAGGGGGTGGCGGCTGAGGATGTTACGGTTAGGAATAAAATACAAGACCTTGCCGCCAAGCAACTGAATGAATTCAACTAAGAGAGCTGTGCCTGCGATGCCATCTACGTCGTTATCGCCATAAATCAGGACGGTTTCTTTTCTTTGCAGTGCGTGCAATAACCGATTGGTAGCAAGATGCATGTTGTCTATTAAGCTCGGGTCTATCAAATCCGGGAGTTTGGCATAAAGGTAGCTGTGAATCGCATCAAGCGTCTTAAATCCCCTTGATACAAGTACCTGAGAAGTCACTGGATGTATGTTGAACTCTTTTGCAATGGTGTCTCGCCACTTTGGCAGGTTTGGGGGATAAACCCATATGAGTTCTTTTAACATGCGTCCATAAGTATAATTTATTAATACAATTTTTGTAGCCGCGCTTGCGCAGCCATAGCTTGCTCTCTTATCTTCCAGGAAGATAGAATTCATGACAATTGTTTTCTGCAATATGCAGTCTTTATTTTGTCACGAGTTTTGGTTTTTCTGTTTTACGAGTGGCATACTTACGGAAAAATAACAAGAGTGGGGAGGCAATGAAAAGGGAAGAAAATGTACCAAAAATGACTCCGATGATCATAACCATGGTAAGGCCAAAAATAGCTTTGCCACCAATCAATGCAAGGGCAAGCAGTACAATAAGCGTGGTACTAGATGTCATGGTGGTGCGACTTAAAGTGACGTTTAAAGCGTGGTTGACGATTTCACTGAAAGGCCTTTTGCGTAGGAGCTCGGTGTCTTCTCTTATGCGGTCAAAGATGATGATGGTATCATTCAGGGAATAGCCTATGATGGTCATAAGGGCTGCAATAGTGTTAAGGTCAATCTGTACTGGGACGCCCGCAGCATGTATGCCCACTACAATTGCGAGCGTTGCTAACACATCGACAATTAAGCATAAAGTGGCACTAAGTGCATATTTCAGTTCGAAGCGGAGTGCGATATAGAAAAGAATGCACAGGAGCGCTAGGCCAAGACCAATGAATGCATTATTTCGCATGCTATCCGAGATTTGTCCTCCGATGCTTGTCCAGTTTTGATGAATTTGTTGCAAGGACTGTGGCGTTAAATGGAGATCAGATGCAGCTAAGGCGTTTACAATCCAAAGGAGTCTTGGATTTTTCTCATAAGAGTGCGTTGCTGTTGGGTTGTCTATATCGAGAGGAAAGCCGTGAAAAGGCCGCCCTTTCCTTTCTAACTGAGGACTTAAAATAATTTTTATATTATTAGAGGGAGACAGTTCTTTTACCTGGAACTCTGCATTTGTCAGCCCCTGGTTATGTAGCGCTTTTTTCACCAGCTCTTGGTAGTCTGATGCATGATCCAACGGTTTTAGCTCTACCGTGGTAGCGAGACCTCCTGTAAAGTCGAGTCCAAAAATCGTGGAGTGGTTTACAGAAAAAAGATAGGCTCCTGCACAGATAAGGAGTGCTACTGCGAAATTTGAAACGCGGGCATATTTTAGGAAGTTAAATCGAGGGTTATTAATAGCGCTTGCCATAGTTAGTTTCTGGTGTTTAGGGTTTTTCACCCACCTTGTGAAGAAGGTTTTTGTCATAAAGAGCGCCGTCACCATAGAAGAGACGATTCCAATAATGAGGGTAATCGCGAATCCTTTAATGGGGCCTGAGTCAAAATGAAGTAAAATCAGTGCGGCAATGATGGTTGTCACATTGGAGTCTAAAATAGCTGAGAAGGCCTTTTGGTAACCGCAGCGTACAGCGCTTGCAATCTTTTTGGATATAGCAAACTCTTCTCGTATCCGTTCGAATATCAACACATTAGCATCTACTGCCATGCCCATTGTCAGGATAATTCCGGCAAGCCCTGCAAGTGTTAAAGTCGCTTGGATGTTTTGCAAGGTAGCCCACATAATGAGCAGGTTAAGGAGTACGGCCACAGAAGCAATCACTCCTGAAAACCGGTAGTAGGCAATCATCAGCGCAACAACGCTTAATAGGGCGGCTATAGTTGCTATAATGCCTTGCTGTCGATCTTTAACACCGAGCTCTGGGCTAACATTTTTTTCTGATAAAATATGGGGGGCAAAGGTCAGTGAGCCCGCTTTCAGATCAGCTTCCAATCGATTGACTTCCCTTTGTGTGAAATCTCCTGATATCATAGCATCTTTATAAAGAGGAGATTCTAAAGCAGGGGAGCTGATGACAATGTCGTTGAGAATGACGGCCATGCGCCATCCCCTTCCTTGGGTAAATTCGGCTAAAGGGGTGCTCGTAATCCGCTCTTTAGAGAAGTTGGATGTCCAAGTCTGAAGATCTTGTCTTGGATTCACTTTAGATCCATCTCTTAACGTCTGTGCCCCTTTTACACTAAAGGAAAGAAAGTTTCCTTTTGAGGGGTCATAAGAAGCGCGCACATCTGCCAAGTCGGTTCCTTGGATGACAAAGTTATTGAAAGTAATGATAAGGGGATGGCTTTGTCCATGCCAATCGGAAAAGGTGTCGCCTCTCAGCATTGCGACAGTGGAGAGAGAATCATTGAAAAGGTGGCTTTGTTTTTGCTGAGGATTGGCAAGTCTTAGTCCCTGCTCGTATAGTAGTTTAGCATGACTTGAGAGGGGAGCTTGCTCTGATCCGTCCGTAGCAGTGTCACCGTATAAATGGGACCAGGCGATTTGGTTGATACTGTGTATATCTTTGCGGTTGGTAATGACCGCTTCATTCCATACGTTTTGCAAGAACTGGTTAATGTCTTCTCTCAGCTGTGTATTGTAGGAGTTAAATTTTTCATTTACAACATGGAAGGACATTTTTGAGGCTTTAACGAGGTCTGCTGCAGATAGGTGTTGAGATCCTGGAAAGTCAAGTGTGATACGATCGCCTTCTTGGCGGATAGAGACTTCTGAGACTCCCATCTTATTGACGCGATTGTAAAGTTCGTTAATGCTTTGCTTGATGTCCGCGCTGTTTGTGACGCTCATGTTATTTTGGTCTCTCAGTTCAATCTGTACTGTTTTGCCTCCAGAGAGATCAAGCCCCCAATGCAGGATTTTCCTTTCATCTCCGCGGAAATATTTTGCCGCACTCAGCTTTAAGTTGCTCCAAAGTGGGTTTATCGTGGGTTTGGGAATTTCGAGGCGGGTAGCGGCGTCCATACTGACCCTTGCACTATTATACTCGTCTTTCCAACGCAGCAAGTCTTCATGAATAGCCGTCTCGATTTGATTCAAGGTCAGCAAACGTTGCTCAATGGTTGAGAGCTCCAAAGTTGCGTACCGTTGCTGTCCATGTACACGAAAGTTTTCCCTTGTGGCTTTTAAGATGGACTGGTAAAAGTCTTCGGATTCAAAAATAGCATCTTTGGAAAAAGTGTGCGCTTTTGCGTATTTTCCTGAATAAAGTATAAATCCACGGTTATGAAGGAGGGTTTTTAACTGTTGAAGCTCTTCGAAAAAATGTTTTGCTTGAGGTGAGTTTGGAGAGGCGGAAAATTTACGAATAAGCAAATCTAGGCCCTTAGCGATTACATAAACAGAGCTGTTTCTTAGCTCCTCCATGCTATTTTCATGCGCTAGGGGGGCGTATACAAGTAGCCCTAAACGTTGTTGGTGAGGCGTTAGACGTTGATAGGTTTCGTAGTCCCAGATAGGGAAGGTTTCTAGGTCAAGATCAAGGTGGGTGGGATGCCAGTTGTCATGTAAAAATCTCAACAGATCATTTTCTTCTGTTTTTGCTAGTTGATCTAAGTGAAAGACAATAAGGCTTTGGCTCTGCTGTAGTTGACTGAGTTTTATTTTAAATCCAGCAGTTGTTTCTGGAGTAATAGTCTCATTTGCGGTTGCGCTTATTTGTGCGATTGTGTGGTAGATGAGCTGATTTAGGCTGTCCAAAAAAGATTTCTCTGTTTTTGAGCTCTCCTTTAATGTTTCGATTTCCTTGTGTAAAGAAAGGTGTATTTCTTCTTTGATATAATCCACCGTCACGGCACTGATTAATGGATGGCGGTCGCCTATATCAATGGTTTGCGCAGTCTGCTCCACGGAGTATTGGCTAGCGAGTTGCTGTTGGATAGCCGGGAGCGTCCATGGGGTTGTGATAGCGCTGAGAAAGGCGGTTTTTTCGGTCTTCAAAAGGCGCATGGCCTCCTGGATTTGAGTTTCTTTATTTTGGAGAAATTCTAGTCGTTGTTGTTCTGCGCTGCTCAAATACTGCTCTTGCTTTGCGTTTTGCTGTTTTTTATTAGCAAGCTCAATACGCTCTAAGCGGACGTGGCTATGGAACTTTTCCAACGCACTAGCAAGACTGTCATATGTTTGACCAATGTTGGCAAAGGCGCCTTGGAGGGCAAAAGCATACCATTTGGCTGCTATATCTGGGTTTGCGGAAAAGAGGCTTTGGTATTTGAGTATATCTTGCACAAACAAAGACAGGTATTCTTCTGTCTGTTGCTGCATAGCGGGGTTCAAAGCGCGTTGTACGTAATCTGCCGTTTCGCTGGCTCCTCCGATAGAAAGGGCAATTTTTGCAAGACGATCTTCTACCAAATTGCGGTACTGCGGGTTAATTCCAGTATTTATTTTTTTAGGGACGAAGGAGAAGTAGGGATCAAGATTTTCTGTCTCTATGTAGATGGGGATTTTCCTTTGTACAGATACCACTTTGTGTTGTTCATCCACCAGTTGTTGCGCATCCACTAAAGAGAGTGTTGCTGGGGCGAAAGGAATAAGAGAGCCTGCTTTATCGAAATGCTTTCTAAATTTTAGGGCATCTTGGCTTGTTGAAAAGCGGACATGAAGGATACTGGGCGCGTCCGAGTCTATCTGGACGCTTTCTGGAGAAATAGACAATAACTTACAAAAAGCTTTGGTCCAATCGATTGACTGTTGTTGCAGGGAGTTGACACGCTCTGCGATGGCAAAGGCAATGTCGTTTGCTTTTTTTTCATCAACAGGAGATTTTAAAGGAGCAGCATAATAAAAAACGGTGGGGAGGATGTTGTATAGGGTGAGTACAAAGATTGCTAGTATGAATACCGAGCGCCAACGTTTTTGCATGTTTAACTTCCTCTGTAATATTAATTTTCATGTACACGTTCCATGTACATGGGCAGCAGCGCCAGCATATCGATCCGATAGCATAGCCTGCTTCTCCGAAAACAGTCACCCGGAGTAAGGGCATTAGGGTACATCTATTTTTAGATTCTGTCTAGATATCACAAAAAATTTTCCAGGGCGATTGCATTGAAATTTTGACTAAGAATGCTATTAACCGCGATGCCTTTCTCCTAAATTCTTAAGGGGGGGAGTATGAGAGTACTCGTATCTAATGGCAAAAATTTAATTTATAGTTATTATACCCGATGTTTAACTTTGGAAGACAAATGTTGAGCGTCAGTATGCCCCTAGTTGGGTCTCTGAGCGAACTGTGTAAACAACTGAGGAGGGGGAGCGAATAACCTCCCCTTAAAAGCAAAAAAAATATTCACGACGTCTCGATAAAGAAAGGAGTGTTTGCATGGAAAAAGAAGCAAAATTTGGGAGTGTTAGGTAAACAGTGTCCGTGTCAGGTCAATTCTTGACTATTACAAGTCTTTTTCAAATTTCTGAATCCTCTTGCATCCTCAGGGCGATTGCAATTTTTTCCTAAGATATCTGTTATAAGGGAAAAGATTTATTGAGAAATTCGCTTTGCCATTCATGATCGGTCTTTATGTCAAAGAGTGTTAGCAGCTTTATCACCTCTTTGGTATAATCCGCGGGTTAGCAGGGGAGGATTTGGTGAGTAGTTTTGCTGTTTTGGGCTTGCAGTGGGGGGACGAAGGGAAGGGAAAAGTTGTAGATGCTTTAGCTTCCAAAGTGGATGTGTTAATCCGTCCACAAGGAGGGCAAAACGCAGGCCATACAGTGTGCGTTGATGGGACTGAGTACCGTATGCATTTACTTCCCTCTGGCGCCCTTCATCCTCATGTGCAGTGCTGGATTGGACCTGGGACCGTCTTGCACCCTCCTTCTTTTTTGGAAGAACTAAAGGCACTGAAAGCCAAAGGGGTGGAGCTCGAAGGGCGATTGCAATTATCCCTTGGATTGCACATCATTTTTCCATACCATTTTTTATTAGATAAAGCCATTGAGCGAAGAAAGGGCGCGCTTTGTGTAGGGACAACCCACCGCGGTATTGGTCCAGCGCTTGCTGACAAGGCGCTGCGCTTAGGGATTACTTTAAAAGAAATGCTAGATGCCAAGCATTTTAAAGAAAGGCTAGAGGCCTTGGTGTCATGGAAAAACACCGAACTACAGAAGGTGTATTCAGTAGATCCAGTGCATTTCTCTAAAATTTATGAAGAGTATTGTGACTGCGCAAACGCCTTGCGCCTTTTTTCGGCAAAAGAAGAGGTGACAGCTGCTTTTGCTATCGAGCAAGGCAAGTCTGTTTTGCTAGAAGGCGCGCAAGGAACGCTACTTGATACAACGTTTGGCAGCTACCCTTTTGTCACCTCGTCTTCGACGCTTTTTAGCGGACTTTGCTGTGGCGCTGGGGTTCCACCGGCGCGCTTTCAAAAGATAATAGGGGTTGTCAAGGCGTACACAACACGCGTGGGTCAAGGTCCCTTTCCAACGGAGTTGTCTTTGGAAGAGCAAAGCGCCATAGAAAAGGCGCAGCCCCACCTGAGAGAAGTGGGGACAACAACGGGGAGGAAGAGGCGAATTGGGTGGTTGGATCTGCCTTTGCTACGTTTTGCTATCGCTTTAAATGGGGTGACGCACTTGGCAATTACAAAGGTAGATATTTTGAGTGGAATGGAAGAATTTAAAGTGTGCGTTGGGTATCGATGGAAGGGAAAGTTGATAAAAACAGTGCCTTCACTCTCTATTCTTTCAGAGGCTACCGCTGTGTACGAAACCATAAAGGGCTGGCAAGCCATAGAAAGTGTGAATAAGATTACCGATTTTCCAAAGCAGGGATATGCTTTTTTATGCTTACTACAAAAATGGTTAGAGCGCCCTATCATGGCCGTTTCCTACGGCCCTTCCAGGGAAGAGATGATAACGATTGGTGCAGGTGAGCTCGAATGACATTGACGTCCAAGTGCGAACAAAAAGAAGCGGTCTTGGAAAACGGTGTGCCTGAGCATGTTGGTATCATTATGGATGGCAATCGTCGCTGGGCAGAGAAAAGGGGTCTAGGGATAGATCAAGGACATGCTGCTGGAGCAAGGGTATTACAAAGCATTGTGCAAGCGAGCGTGGAAATTGGTATTAAAGTGCTCACTGTGTACGCGCTGTCTACGGAAAACTGGCAACGCAGTCAAAAGGAGCTCTCTGCCCTTTTTAGACTTTTTGCTCAGATGCTTAAAGGTCAAAAAAAATATATGCTCGAAGAAGGGATTGCCTTGCATGTCATTGGCAATACAGCGCCATTTTCAGACAAGCTACGGGATTTACTAAACGATGTGGCTACCTCTACTCAAACAGGGTCGACGCTTGATCTTGTTCTTGCGTTGAATTATGGAGGGAGAGACGAGTTAAAGCGCGCTTTTTTAACGATCCTACAAAAGCACTCAGCACATTGGATAGAAAGGCATCTCACAGAGAATATGATTGCAAAAGCCCTTGACACAGCTAAGTGGTCTAATCCTGATCTGCTCATTCGCTCAGGGGGGGAAAAAAGGATTAGTAATTTCCTGCTCTGGCAATCTGCCTACACTGAGTTTTATTTCACCGATGTGTTGTGGCCAGATTTTGGTAAAGAAGATCTGTATAGGGCTGTGTTACAGTATCAGTCCAGAACGCGAAGGAGGGGTCTTTGAGCTGTCGATTTGGAGATTTAAAGGCGCGCCTTTGTGCTTCTTTTTTAGCGCTTGCTGTTTTGGTGCTTTCTTTTCTCTTTATACACATAAAAGCTGTAACGCTTGCAATCGCACTCCTATTAGCTGCTTTAAGCTATTTTAGCGTAGGCGAGCTTATGGCACTTGGGAGAAAACAGGGAGAACAAAGAGAGCATTTCCCGTCTATTTTGGCCGCAGTTTTCGCTTTGAGCTTTGGTGGTAGTGTTTGGTTTCCTTTCCCTTTTTTGCCGGTATATGTTTTTTTTTGCGGGCTGTTTTTGCTATTCGTTATGCGCTTTTCTAAAGTAGAGGGAGCTTTTTCCGCTATTGCAGGCGCTATATTTGCCTTGGTATATGTTGCTCTTCCCTTAGGACTCATGCTATGGATTTTATTTCCTCCCCCATTTCTCCATTTTCAAGAAGGAAGAGCGTGGCTGTTGTTTTTAATTATCACAACGAAGATGACAGACATTGGTGCCTATTTTGGTGGAAAATTTTGGGGCAAAAAAAAGCTGGCTCGGACCATTAGTCCTGGAAAAACACGTGTTGGCTTGGCCGTAGGGCTATTGGCCTGCTGTTTGTCCGGAAGTATTTGCTTTCTTTTTATGCCAATCTCTTTTCTGCAGACCCTATTTTTAAGCCTGGGCTTGGGCCTTGCAGGACAGTTAGGAGATTTATCGGAGTCCTTGTTAAAGCGTGATGCAAATGTAAAAGACAGCGGCCATTTACCCGGCTTTGGTGGAATATTAGATTTGGTCGATGCGTTTTTATTTTCTACTCCTTTGCTATTTAGCCTTTTATTGATTTGGGGGCCTAGATGATCATTACCATAGATGGACCCGCTGCTAGTGGCAAGTCGACAGTCGCTAAAAGTCTCGCAAAGGCTTTGGGGATCATGTATTTTGATACGGGCGCTTTATATCGGGCCGTTACCTGGTTTGTCTTAGAAAGTGGGATTGCTCTAGACGGTGATCCTTGTTTTTCCAGTGCGCTGGGCAGTATGGACTTTCGGATGGAAATGAAAAACGAAGAAAAAGTGTATGTTGTCAATGGAGTAGATGTCACGGAGGCCATTCGGCATCCATCCGTTACGCGCGCTGTTTCACAGGTGGCAAAAAGCCCCGCAGTAAGAGAGCATTTGAGAATTATCCAACAAGATTTTGCTAAGCGGTGTGATGCTGTATTTGAAGGAAGGGACCTTGGAAGCGTTGTATTTCCTCATGCGGATGTGAAGTTTTTTCTTTTTGCAAGCCCACAAGAAAGAGCAAGGAGACGCTGTTTGGAGCTAAGACAGAAGGGGCAGGATTGCGAAGAAGAGAGAGTTTTAGAAGAACTAAAACGACGAGATCTACAAGATTCTACAAGACAGCTCGCTCCCTTAAAGCAGCCAAAAGATGCAATCTGTATTGACACGACGGCAAACAGTATCCAAGGGGTAGTAGATGAAATGCTCGCTTGTGTAAAAAAGGTTTTCCCATGAACTTGGCCCCTTGGATTCGAGCAAAAAAGATGCGGATTTTGTATCGCTGTATTTTAGCGATGGCCTGGATGTTTTTGCGGGTATTTTATAAAGTGCGCGTGTATGGGATGGACAATTTTTTTCCAGGAAAAGGTATTTTAGCTGCAAACCACACCTCTTTTTATGATCCTCCCCTCATTGCAACGAGCTGGCCGGAGGAAGTGCATTTTCTGGCTCGTCGAACACTATTTCGGTCTTTTTTTGGTAGGATAATTGGAAAGTTAAATGCGCACCCTGTGAATGAAAAGGGGAGCGCAAAGGCAGGCATTCAGTGGATGCTCACCACTTTGCAGGCGAAGCAAAAGATTATCGTTTTCCCTGAAGGGCAGCGGAGTTACTGTGATGATTTTGGCGAAGTAAAAGGGGGAGTCGCTATGCTCGCTTTAAAAGCAAACGCCCCTATTATCCCCGTTTACATAGATGGCGCTTATGCGATATGGAATCGATTTAAGAAGAAACCTAAGCTCAGTGGTAAAATTGCTGTTGTTTTTGGTGCACCAATTCAGCCCAAGGCGTTTGCTCATTTGAAGGGAAAAGAGGCCCAGGAAGCGGTTTCCAAGGCAGTGTTGCAGTCATGGACAGAAATGCGCCGCTGGTTAAAAGCTAACCAAAAAAATGCAGATTGTAAGAGCTAGATTGTCAGTAGAAAAAAAACATTCGATATCTTAACATGTTGTCTTAATAACCAATGATTTATCAAGGAAATACCATGGCAGATTCAAGTCTTAAAACATTGACAGAGGAAAATTTCGCAACGTCGGTCAAAGAAGGAGTGGCACTTATAGATTTTTATGCAGATTGGTGTGGTCCTTGTCGGATGTTGACACCCGTTTTGGAAAAAGTGGCGGTAAAGCTCAAAGGAAAGGCGGTAGTTGCAAAATTAGACATTGAAGCGAGCAATCAGATCGCAGCAAAATACCAAGTGACCTCTGTGCCTACCTTGGTTGTTTTCAAAAATGGGAATGAAGAGGGTCGTATTGTAGGACTGCGTGACGAAGAGGCAATTGTTGAGTTTGTAGAGTCGAAACTTGAATGATTCGTTTTTTGCTCCTATGGGGGTTAGTGGTTCTTGCCATAAATTTTTTGTTAGCAAAAGATGTGCGTATCCCTTGGATAGGCAAGCTTCCTTGCGATTACTTCATAGAGTATAGGGGCATTGCTATTGCCTTTCCGCTGATTACCACTGCTGTGTCAGCCCTTTTTTTGCTCTTTTTTTTGCGTCGTTGACCCTTTGAACCCTTGCTGTCTCCATGCTTCATAAAGACCAATGTTAACGCTGTTGGAGAGATTTAAACATCTGTTATTAGACACCATAGGAATGGTGACGATGTTGTTAGACCATTTATCCCATACAAAGTCGGGAAGCCCGGTTGTCTCTGATCCAAAAATAAGTGTTGTGTCTATATTGTAATTGACCTCTGTGTACAAAGTGGTTCCCCTGCTAGAAAATAAGTAGAAGGGGTGTGTGTGTTTTTCTAAAAAATCCACAAAGTCTTCTATCATCTTAACGGAAACTCCGTCCCAGTAATCAAGGCCTGCGCGTTTTAAGTAGCGATCGGACAGGTGAAAGCCTAAGGGGGGAACGAGAAGCAAAGAGGTATTCGTGGCGCTACAGCTACGGACAATGTTCCCCGTATTTTGGGGAATTTGCGGCTGATAAAGAAGGATTTGCATTGCTTACTTTCATCGAAAAAGAGTAAAGGGAGCGCCCAAAAGGGCGCTTGAGCTTAACGAATGGCAGCTTCTTGCCCTGCAACCTCGTTTTTTTCCGAAGTTTTATCATTAGAAGAGGACACTTCCTCGTCCTCTGATGGTACATTCGCTTTTACAAGCTCTAACTCAAAAGTCAGTAAGGAGTTTGGCGCTAAGTAGCCAGAGGTGCCATACCCTAAGTCTGGATGAATGAAAACAGTACGTTTTTCTCCCTCTTTCATTCCCACAATCCCTTTTGCAAATCCTGGGATGGTTTCATTAAGAGAAATCTTCTCTGCTTCTTTCGCTTCCCCAAACACTTGCCCGTTTAAAAAAGTTCCCTTATATCGGATGGAAGGGGTGAATCCTTCTTCAACAAGAGCGCCCTTGCCTTCCGTATTGATTTTGTATTGAATTTTTCCTTCCTCTAGCAAAACCATATTGGGCTGCGTTTTATTTCTCTCCAAAAAAGTCTCTGCTTCTTCCAGATTAGCCGTAGCTATCTTTTTAAAATGTTTTTCCTGAATTGCAGAAAGCGCTTGCAAGCACTCTGTTTCACTCATAGGAGGCTCTTTGCCATGTAAAGAATCTTTCATTCCCTCTGCGATTTTATCCGCATCGAAATCAAATCCGAGAGTCAAAAGGTTTTTCCCCATTGAGTGGCCAAAGGCCTTTGATACCTTTTTAAGATCGATAGGGGGAGCATCCTCGCTTGATTTTTCCTCTTTTGCAACACATGCTAACTGGCAAAATAGGGCTAACAATAACAGTGACATCCTCAAAAACATAGGTGCGCGTCTCCTTGCGGTTAAAGAAGCATCAGTTTATCACAAACGTTTTTTTGATCAAAACCCCTAATCATGGATGCGTTAAATTTGATGTAAAGGAGCAACTTTTAAATTGAGCTCGTGGAGCTGGTTTTGGTGAACAGATGAAGGACATTTCATCATCAAGTCACTGGCTTTTTGTGTTTTCGGGAAGGCAATCACGTCTCGAATGTTCTCTGTCTTTGCAAGTAACATGACAATGCGGTCTAATCCAAGTGCTATGCCTAAATGTGGTGGTGTGCCGTAGCGCAGAGACTGCATAAAAAAACCAAACTTGGTTTCTATTTCGTGTGAAGAGAGCTTTAACAGATCAAACACCATTTTTTGGGTGGCCTCGTTATGAATTCTTTGCGATCCTCCTCCAATTTCGTAGCCATTTAAGACCAGGTCATACGCCAAGGACCGTACTTTTGCAGGGTTGGACGTAAAAAAATTAAGGTCATCTGGATGCGGCGCCGTAAAAGGATGGTGCAGCGCCGTAAAACGGCCCTCCTCTGCGTCCCATTCTACCAGCGGAAAGTCGGTAACCCAAGCAAAAGCATATTGGTTAGGGTCGATGAGGTTTTGTTTTTTTGCCACGTGGCGCCGCAGATGGTCTAATGCCTGGTTTACAACGGCTTCTTGCTCTGCGGCAAAGACAAGTAAGTCTCCGGGAGTAGACTGAAACGCTTGAATCAGCAGCTGTTGCAATGGTGGATCAAAAAATTTGACGATGCTGGAAGTAAGTCCTTCTTTTTGATGTTTCATCCAGCCAAGGCCTTTGAGTCCAAAATCGCTCACAAAAGCCGCTAGTTGATCGATTTCCTTTCGGGACAAGCTCGCGCCATTTTTTATACAGATCCCTTTGACTATCCCTCCCATTTCTAATTGCTCCAAAAAAACAGAAAAAGAGCCGTTTTTGACGATAGAGTCAACCCGCACAAGGGGCATGCCAAAACGCAAATCTGGCTTATCTGTTCCATACGATTCCATCGCAGTTTCATAGCTTAGCCGCTGGAAAGGAGCTGCGATATTTAAATCTAGGATCTGTTTAAAAAGCTGCTTCATGCCCTTTTCTACAAGAGTTTGTAGGTCCTTTGGATGAGAAAAGCTCATTTCGATATCAATCTGTGTAAACTCGGGTTGACGATCAGAGCGCAGGTCTTCATCCCGAAAGCAGGGGGCCACTTGAAAGTATCTATCCATCCCTGCGATCATCAGGAGTTGCTTGAAGAGTTGAGGGGATTGAGGAAGCGCATAAAACTGTCCGCTGTGGACGCGGGAAGGGACAAGGTAGTCACGGGCGCCTTCTGGAGTCGATTTTCCAAGAATGGGGGTTTGGATTTCCAGAAAATCATGCGTGCTTAAAAAGTTGCGAAAAATAGACATCACTTGGTGGCGAATTTGTAAATTCTTGGCAATCAATCCTCTACGAATGTCCAGATAGCGGTATTGGAGGCGAAGATCTTCGTTTGCATTTGTGTATTCATCACAAACGGAGAAGGGAGGGGTAAGGGACTTTTCTAAAATTCCTAGTTGTTTGACTTGAATTTCAATTTCTCCTGTTTGCAGATTGGGATTTTGCATCCCCTCTGCTCTTGGGATGACGCTGCCTTTTACAGAAACTACCCACTCTGAGCGGAGCTGATTGGCGCTCTCATGCATTTTTTGATCGACTGTGGGATCGAAAACCAGTTGCGTTAGTCCGTAGCGGTCTCTAAGATCTACAAAAATCAGACCGCCATGATCCCTTCTGCGGTGAACCCATCCACAAAGTGTAACTTCGCTTCCAATTAAGTGGCTCGTGATTTCCCCACAAGTGTGGGTGCGTCGGTAATCAAAGGGACTTTCCATGCTCCGTCCAAAGTTGTTGTAAATGTTCGATAAGTTGATCAAGGGCGATTTTCTGCGATACCCTTGTGTTTAAATTTTTCAACTGCGCCACTTGACTATCTCGCTCTTCTTGCCCAATAACTATAGCATAAGTCACCCCTTTTTCATGGGCGGCTTGAAGTCCCTTTTGCAACTTTCCCTCTTTAGCAAATAAAATGGAGGGGACACTTGCTTGGCGCAACTTATGTGTCAGCAAAAGGACGCAGTCTAGGTCCTGACTACTGATGGGTAAGAGAATTACGAAGGGAGCTCGCGGTTTAGGTAGAAAACCCCCATGTTGCACAATGGTTTGAAGAAGGCGTTCAATTCCGGTTGCAAAGCCTGTAGAGGCAAGCTTTGGTCCGCCAAAAGCAGACAACAACCCATCGAACCTACCACCCGCTCCGATGGTGTTTTGCGCACTCTTTTCATGAGCGGCAATTTCAAAAACAGTTTTGTTATAGTAGTCCAATCCTCTAACAAGGGAGGGATTGACAGTATAGGGGATATTGAGGACATCTAGTTGCGCACAAACTTGACTAAAGTGATCTTTAGATTCGCTGTCCAAATGCTCCAAAATGGAGGGAGCCTTCTTCAGAAGCGCTAAGTCCTTTGGATCTTTTGTATCGAGTATACGTAAAGGATTTTTTTCAAATCGCACTTGACTGTCGTTAGATAATTTTTCTTTTTGTGGAGCAAGGTAGTCTTTTAGCGCTTGTGTATAAGAGCGCCGCGCCTCCAAGCTGCCTATAGAATTAATTTGAACCTTCAATCCGTTTAGCCCTAAGCGGCGGTACAGCGTCATCAGCATATCGATCATTTCACAATCTGCGCGGGGGGTTGGATCTCCTATAGACTCTGCGCCAAACTGATGGAACTGCCTATAGCGTCCAGCTTGGGGGCGATCGTACCGGAAAAAGGGGCCTAGGTAAAAGAACTTATGTCCTAAAGGATGGGACTGTATACCAAGCTCTGCGCATGCGCGCATGGCGCATGCGGTCCCTTCTGGTCGCAAGACCATTTCTCGGTTCCCCTTGTCCTGAAAAAGGTACATCTCTTTGGACACGATATCGGAAGTTTCTCCGATGCTCCGCGCAAACACTTCTTTGCGCTCAAATAGGGGAAACCGAATCTCTTCGAATCCGTAGTCGTCTGCTGTTTTGCGAACCACGTCCTCTACGTATTGATAGGCCTCGCTATGCTGCCAGATGTGTTTTGCAGGGTAGGCTGCTGGAAAGATATCAAATGTTCCCTTTGGAGCTGTGTATTTTGCCATACTGACCAAATGTGACTGCCCTTTCTCTCGAGAGCAAAGGGCCTTGCGCTTTAAACTAGACTGGACAACCGCGCCCAGATTTTAAACTCTACTCTATACAAAAGTCAATATGCAACCCAAAGAATTAGGGGGGCGCATTTAAATTTTATTGTTTAAAATTTCCAATGGAGCGGGCTGAAATCCATAATTTGCATCAGATCGACCAGACATGTGAAGAACAAAACAACAGTAGAAAATTGATTTTATATTTCTAGTCTTGAAGAATCCGCGGAGAGGATGGGGCAGATTATACGACTGCAATGGGGGATAGAAGTCAAAGTTCACTGGCATCTCGATGTGAGTTTTAACGAGGATAGAAGTAAAATTCGATCTGGGCATGGATCCCAGAATTTTCCTCTGTTAAAACGCTGCCTTCAAGACTGAGGAAGGTAGTGTGACATTAAAAAGGCGGATAGCGGGCTGGGACGAGAACTATAGGCTGAGGTTACTGGGTGTCAATTAGTTTTTCCTGCAATCGCCCTGGATGGCTGCTGCCTTTTTTAGGATATCTCTGTCCATCTTGACATCTGCAAGTTCTTTTTTTAGGGATATAAGCTCTACATTTGCCTCTTTGACAATTCCCTTCCCCTTAAAACCTGCTTGTCCACTTTTCTTATATTCACTTACCCATCCACAAAATGTTTGGTAACCTGAACTTCGGGTTTTAAGAGGGCAACAAAAGACTTCCACGACCACCTAAATTCAACGAAGGTTTTTTGGCCTGGCGTCCATAAGCAGCTATTCCTGCGAGTAAATTGACCAGAAAGTTCTGTGGGCTTCTGTGGCGAGTGTGTTCAATTTGCGAAATATTTTTAAGCTGATCATTGACCGTTTCAATTAAAGATCTTTTTCTCAAAAGTATTTTATCATTTATTGTCATTAATTTTTGTTTCATGTTCGATCGTATAGTTGTAAACAATTGAAGCCCTCTTTGAAAAAGTTTTTTGCTCAATTCTGTTGAAATATACCCCTTATCACCAAAGAGCTTTCCCACAACTCCCTTCGATAAAATCTCAGCAATTGATACATCGGAAACGTTCCCTTGAGTGAGTTGAAAAGCCAGGATTTCGCCTCTATCATTGATGATCAGGTGCAGTTTAAATCCATAATACCAACCAGATGTAGTTTTTCCTATTTTAGCAAGAGTTTTAAAAACTTTATTCCTTCGAATTCGTTTTTTATGGCATACTGCTATCGACGTAGAATCGATGAAAGCTATTCCTGTGACTGTACCCCTACAATGTAGAAGGTATGCAAATAGTGGAATGAATAGGGTTTTCATTTTATTCACGAAGCGATCGTAACTGATTAATCTCGGGAAATACGATCTGAAGTGATTTGAGATATATGCGTAAAAATGTTTAAACGTCCTGTAATTGGACCGATGGAATAGAATAACAATGGTCATCATTTCTGAAATTGATAGCTCTGGTTCAGGCCCTCGTTTTCTTTTGCCTGAGTCAATAAGATGCTTTTCCCACTCGCTTCGAAACTCTTTCCAAAAATCATCGACGTTGCAGTATAAGGTTGTTAAATCTTCCATTTTGATCTCTCTTGGTTAACATCATTGTTTTGTAAAACACACGTTTTAACACCAAGTAGAGATCTTTTTCTATCAAAATTTTACCTATCTCTTTGGTTTACAATTATATAAACCCGAAGTTCAGGTTGGTAGGGAACTCCAAAGTCATCCGCTACCACTCTCATACACCTATTCGAATTCAGGTAAACTTCCACACAATCCATCTTAAACTGTCTGTCATACTGTCTTACTTGCCTTTTCACATTTCACCTCCAAGTAAAATCTTATCTATTCTACCTGTATTCTTTGTGTCTATCAAATGGTAGCAAGATCACTTGTCTATTTTGCTGCTTTAGGACTTTTTCATCTTGCGCCTACAAT
>JAUIKQ010000005.1 GCA_030430655.1 Chlamydiia bacterium | reverse complement strand
AATGAATATACTCACTACGGCTACAACCGCGATAACGAGTGTCTTGAGCAGATAAACCTCGCCATGCTGTTTGGACAGAATACACGATTACCAGCATATTACCGTCGAATGCCGGGTAACATTAGTGACGTTTCGACACTGAAAACAACAGTTAAATCACTAGATTTCCTCGGAGCTACTAGCATTCACCTAGTTCTCGACAAGGGATTTTACAGCGTAGCAAATATCGATGAGCTGTATCGAAGACGTTACAAATTTACGATGGCGCTCCCAACTGGACGTAGGTGGATCAAACCCTACCTTGACAAACACTGTGACAGCATAGCTTCACCAGCTAATTATCTGTCGACAGGAGAGAATGAAGCACTTTATACAGCTACAGAGTTACACAAATGGGGACAGAGTGGGCATCGCGGATACTTACATCTGTACTACAACTCTGAGCGTGCAGCTAGCAACTTCGATCGTTTTACTCGTAAACTGATCGCTTGCAGGAGCGAACTGTTAAATGGAGAGCCAACGAAAGGTTATGAAGACTTTTATCGGCGCTATCTGATTGTCAAGGAAACCCCAAAACGAGGCTTGAGGGTAAGCTACAACGAAGAAGAGATTCAAAAGTATAGAGACCATTATAGCGGATTCTTTTGCATCTTCTCCAACAAAATAAGGAACGCAGCAGAGGCATTGAAGATATACCGCAATAAGGATGTGGTAGAAAACTGTTTTGATGACCTTAAAAACCACCTTGATATGAAGCGGTTGAGGGTCCATTCGGTAGCAGCTATGGACTGCAGATTATTTCTTCAGTTCCTCGCACTTGTGTATATCAGCGCAATACGCAATACAATCGCAGCAAACAATAAGCTTAAATATCTAACAGCACGAGAGGTGATTGAAGAGATGGAGAGCCTTACCAGAATAAAATACTCGAATCATTACGGGCAGGTATTCACTGAAACTACATCAACACAGCGGCAGATTATGGAGATATTTGACCTTGAGATTCCAACCTAGTTACATTTTTCGGGAATTGAGGATCAATACGGAAAAGCTCGATTCGATAATCAAGGCTATCTTAGCGACACCAAGCAAAGAGCCAAGCAAAGCTGTAGAAAACTACCTGTTTAGCCGTCTAAGTCTTATCAAAATGAAGAATCAAAAAATGACCAATAATCCACTGATGCAGATTTATGTTTTCGCCATGAAAAACAAAGATTCATCTAGTTTGGAAAGTTTAGATATACCGCCTTTAGCCGCTCTTGTAAGTAGCCTCCTCTTTATGGGAGACAGAGACAGAGCGCTCAAGTTCCTCAAAGACAATGAGTTCCAAAAAATAGAGCAGATGTCTCTTCTAGTAGAAGAAATTGCCTCTCAAGAGGAGAGCTTACAGCATATTGATCAAATCGGCTCGTGGATAAATGAAGTGGAAGTAAAAGGCGGAAAATGGAGCGCAGACCTACTAGTTCGCCTAATAAAAAAGATTGCCCTTCGAGAGAAGGCCATCGACCATATTAATCAAATCGGTTTGTGGATAGAGAAGATAGGCGATCTTAGTAAGTCAGAAGCGACATTTGAGTTAGTGCAGGGGATTGTGTCTCAAGAAAATGGCATTAGCTGCGTTGAAAAGTTAGAGGCGTGGATAGAAGAATTATCAAAGGACAAAAGTAAAGCGGAGCAATCAGCAAACGCAATACGTAGCCTCGTAAAAGGAATTATTACCTTCCATAAAACAGAAATCATGCAGTACAAAGACAGGCTTCAAAACCTGATAGATAAAATAGAAGGTCTCTTCAAAAAAGATGACTCCCTACAAGACAAACTAGGTAATGCTTATGTAACATCAATACTAGACCGAGCACAAAAAGCATTAGATGAAGCAATCACTCCTCACCAAACCGCGGAATAATAAAGTTTTTGATAAGGAGGCCTGAGACAATGCAGAATAATGCGACGCCGCTTTTCAGATTGGTCTCTGGCCTTCTCTTGCCATCAATCGTTACGATTGTAAGACCTAAAAAGCAGAAGAAAGTCCGCCTTGTTATCGGATTTTCCGTAAGTCTCTTCTTTTGATCGAAAAAGTATCTACCGCTTTGCGCCATTTTTCACGAGTTTTGTGCTCTATCCAACATTCATCACCAATACAAAAAAACATCTACAAAAAATACTGGCAACTGAAAATGGAGAGCGAATGGGATTTTTGACAGACACAGGCTTTTGAGCGATTTTTGTATGCAAACAACATAGATTTACTTATGCTTGCTGTTACAGGTGGTAAAGAGCGGACCCTTGCGTCCTTAGGAGATGTTGAAAAAATCCCACTTATCACTCGAAAAAGTTTATCCGACAGCTACAGAATTTTCGATATTGGAAGTGAGAAAATTAAAAAACTAATAAGCAGGGATGAGCAGTGCCAGATCAGCTTGATTGTATTCAGAAACCGAATTTGACTCATAGCTACAAAAACCTCCTAAAAGAAGTCAAGGAGAGGATTAAATCTTCTCAGCTTAAGGCTGTAGTATCAGTCAATCGAAAATTACTCAATCTATATTGGGAAATAGGAAAATCTATTCAAGAAAAGCAGGAGAAAGAAGGCTGGGGATCTCAAGTCATTGAATTTCTCTCAAAGGATCTTCGGAATTCTTTCCCAGGTATCCAAGGTTTTTCCCGTACAAACTTATTTAGAATGAGGGCTTTTTATGAAGCCTATAAAAAAGTCCCACAGCCTGTGGGACAATTTAGAAACCTCCCTATTTTCACGATCCCTTGGGGACATAACATTCTTATTATTGAAAAGTTAGTGTCATTGGAAGAGAGAGTGTGGTATGTAAATAAAACCTTTGAAGAGGGTTGGAGTCGTAAATGTTTAGAGGATTGTATTCAATCTGGCTTATATAGTCGTCAAGGCAAAGCAATTACTAATTTCTCTGGCAAATTACCACCCCCTCAATCCACTCTTGCTCAAGAAACTCTCAAAGATCCCTATAACTTCGATTTTCTCGCCCTCACACAAGGCTATAAAGAAAAAGAATTAGAAAGAGGGCTTATTGAACATATAGAAAAATTTCTTATGGAATTAGGGCAGGGTTTTGCTTTTATGGGAAGACAATATCCCATTACTGTAGACAATGAGACCTATTTTTTGGATCTTCTTTTCTATCATGCCAAATTGCATTGCTATGTAGTTGTAGAGCTTAAGGCAGGTGCTTTTGATCCTAGAGATGCTGGACAAATGAACTTTTATCTCAGCGCTGTTGATGACTTGTTTCGTAGCAGTCAGGATAACCCTACAATCGGGTTGCTTCTTTGCAAGGATAAGAAAGGACTTAAAGTGGAATATGCTCTGAGAGATATTCACAAACCTTTAGGAGTGGCTGAATATGAAGCAAAAATTATTGATTCCCTTCCGGATAATCTTAAGGGATCCTTACCTACAATTCAGGAAATAGAAGATAATTTGGAATAACGTTATTATTTTTAAAATATAAAAACTTGTATCTATTATCTTTATTAAGATTCAAAATTTATAATAAAATTCTTGCTCAACCTAATGAGTGTATTGCGCATAATAAAAGTGAGAGTCCGCTCAAACGAAAAAGGCCTCGAAGGTTAACGAAAAAATTCATAGACTATGAACACCACAGCAATTTTCAACCGGTGTTGACATCTGTGCTACACTGCTGTGGGTTGGTCCCATTTTTCTGCGCAGTAAAGGGATTCATAGGGAGGACCTAAGCAATGGAGGATGGTCCGATGCCTTTCTTTCAGATTCGTGACTTGAGTCTTTTTCCCCTCGATAAATAGGATATCGAGCCCCAGGAAAAAATATTGGCAACTGAAAATGGAGAGCGAATGGGGTTTTTGACAGATACAGGCTTTTGAGCGGTTATCGACTTCGGCCTTATTCAAAGACAGTATACAATTTCTCCCAAGGAAGCGCCGTAACAAAATCCGTTAGCTTTTGGGCCCTAGGAATACGGCAGATAACATAGCCCTGTCGGCTGTTTGAATACTCTTTGATGAATGTGTCTACATGACGTGCATCGCGCGCGCTTGGATTTTCTGTCCATTTTACCTCAATTGGCGTATATCTGTTTTCTTTTTCCAAAACCCAATCTACTGCGGCTCCTGCCTGATCCCGCCAAAAGAACAATGCGCCTTTCTGAGGAAATGTCCGCGTTAGACGCAGCAGCTCAAGACCTACCCATTGCTCGAATAAATCGCCCATGTATTTCTCTGGAATATCGCACCCTTCTCCAGCAGCAATGCGTCGAACGCCTAGATCATAGATTAAAAATTTGGGAGATTTGATCAGCTTTTTTCGTGTGCGCGAATGAGATAGAGCCTCTACCCTTTCAACAACAAGACAGTCTACAAGAATTTGGTAGTACTCGCTAATGGTCGGATGGGCAACCCCCACGTCTTGCGATAATTTATGGAAATTGGCAATGTTTCCAGACTCAAGGGCAGCTAATTTTAAAAAGTTGCTGAAAGCTCCAATATTTCTTACAAGCGCCTCTGAACGAATTTCTTCCTCCAAATAGGAAGTGACATAAGAAAATAAATCTTCTTCTCGATTTTCCCGAGACGGCTCCAAAAAAACATGTGGTAAAGAACCGTAAAGAAGCAATTCTTCAATCGTAGGATATAACGCTGCCACTTCACTAATGAACAATGGGTCCATACGCAGTATCAAAACACGTCCAGGAAGCCAATTCACTTCCCCCTCTCGCCTAAGTTTGCGCGCAGAAGATCCCGTCAATATAAATTGAGCTGTTTGGCTGTCAATTAAATCCTGAACAGCATCCATCAGCGGGAGTACTTTTTGAATCTCATCAATAACCACCAGAGGAAACTCCGCAGCCATTGCCTCTACTTCACGGGTAAACCGCCCCGGGTCTTTTTCATACGCTTGGCGTACTGATGGTCGAGCCAAGTTGATATAGAGATCTGCGTTAAGGCTTTTCACAAAAGTTGTTTTGCCAGTCTGGCGTGGACCTAACAACAAAACACTCTTTTTTCGACCCAGCGCTTGCTTAAACCTCCCTTCAACTTGCCTATGAATAAAACTCATATTAAAAATACCCGATTTTTTTAAAGTGTATCTTAATTTTAACGGGTATTTTTAAATGTTTTCAAGAAAGCAGGGCTAGACCTGGTTTTGATTGCGCTGGTTTTAGCTCCGTAGCTTGCCCACAAATTTTAAGCGTATTTTTTTAAACGAGGAAAACAGTCGATCAACCCCTCCTATTTGCTGCTCCAACGCCGCAGCACTTTCTTCTTGGGTTGCCTTTATCGTACTTGCACTTCCCTTTGTTTTCTTAGATCCACTGATTACGACGGTGCCCTCAATCTCGCGATGCAATAATGGACTTCTAGGCACGTGAGGGTTAACCACACAAGTAAAAATAGTGCGAGCAGTAAGGGGAGCTGCTACTTCTATTACATCTATTGGAACAGAGTCTAGAGCAACATCTTTCCTCCGATACACCCTTTCTTGCGCAAGTCGATGTGTTTGGTCCGGTTCGTTTGCTGTAACAGTGGTTAAAATAGAAAACGATCCAGGCAGCTCCGGGATTTGTGGAACTCTCAGCGAAAGAGTGTCTCCTTCTTGCTCGCAAGCCTGTACAAATTTGGGGAGAAACCCCAAGACTGGATCCCAAGAATTCATCAGTCCGACAAGGACATATTCACATGCGCTGCAACAGGTCTTTTTTGAATGAAGGTGTAGCCCCATGTTGTACACTTTAGCGCTTGTGGAGCCAGGATATTTTCCTCGAATCAACGCTTTTAAGTAATTCTTTATCATCAAAGCGCTTTCTGGGCTTGCAAGATAGGAAACGACAATTTGCTCGCTATGCAAAATAAACTGATCGTGCGTTGGGTCTTTTCGACTATAATTAGGCTGAGGACCGTGAGTCGCCCCTTTTGGGTTAGCAATTGTGCGACCTAAAGCATAAAAATGCCCTATGCTCTTGAAAAATGCCTCCCTCCCCTTCCAGACTTCCTGCATTTTGTCCGAAGTCAATACACCGTCCTCATCTCCGGGTATCTTTAAATTGAAGGAAAGATAATCTCTAATTTTTTGAGCTGCCTCTGTTATCTCACAGTTAAAGCTTACACGAGCAAGTAAAACATTAGAGGCCCCTTCTTGCCTTGTAATGCCAAGACAATCCGCTTCTAATTCTCTATGAATAGGGCCCAGATCGAGCTTACTTAATACCTTTTTATCCAATCCAAGATGTTGCACAACCATGCTTGCGGTCTGTCTTCCATCATCATTCGGCCGTATCTGACTAGTGACCAATTTCCGTGGGCACCCTTCACACCGCCCACCTTGCGAAACCATGCAGGACCGATTACCAATATAACCGATGGCGCTCATAAAACCCTCCAGGGGTAAAAAATTCAATAATTGCAGCGGAAAACCTACTCCATGTTCGTAAAAATTTCAATCTTACAGGGGAAAATAAACGTAATTTATTGATTATAAGAAGTTTAAAAAACTACTACAAGAGATACAATAAGCTGCTTCTTTTTTAGCGGACAAAAGAGCGAAAATACCCCATTTCTACAAACGGTATTTCTAGATCTTTCTTGGGTAAACAAATATGGATTTAAAAATTGTAAAGTTTTCCAAGCATTAAAAGGCAACTTCTCTGTATAATGGGCCTATTTATTGCAGTATTGTGGAGATGCTTAGAAGCAGATGTCGGCTGCATTGTCTTCCCGCCTTCTTACTCCATTCGTCAATAAGTTATTTATTTTTTACCGCTTTATAGCAAAAATTAAGAAAAGGAGAACTAAGGTGACAGGTCACAAGAAGTTATACGTTGGAAACTTACCTTATAGCGTGGATAGTGATAATCTACAAGAAACTTTCCAAGAATATGGAGAGGTTACTTCAGCACAAGTCATTACAGATCGCGACACAGGCCGCTCTAAAGGATTTGGATTTGTAGAAATGGCAGATTTTAATCAGGCAAAAGCCGCCATAGAAGCACTCAATGGCACGGAAGTACAGGGACGTACACTGACAGTTAACGAAGCACGCCCTCGCACGGATCGACCAGCAAGATCAAGGGATCATCGCTAAGTCGCTTGGGAAAAGGAAAGCAAGCCTACTGCCTTTCGGTAGTGGGCTTGCTTTGTTTGCAAGGCAGAGCTTAGCCTTTGCTTTTCTTGCTTTCGATGTATTTTACAACGTCGCCGATCGTTTTCAGGCGCTCCGTGTCTTCCTCCGAAATCTCAAAACCAAAGCGCTCCTCTAGCGTCATGATAAGCTCTGTCAGATCCAGAGAATCTGCGTTCAAATCCCCGATAAACGATTTCTCAGGTGTTACATCTTCCTTGTCAACACCCAATTGCTCGACAACAATATCAATAACTTCTTTTTCTAAAGACATAAGTGTTTTTCTTCCTTTGTATTCTTAACAGATCATGCCACCATCGATAGTCAGTACTTGACCTGTCATATAGTTAGACATATCACTACCTAAAAATAGAGCAGCATTTGCAATATCCCTATCCTCTCCCATGCGCTTCATCGGTATCCGAGACAGGATAGCTTTTATTTGTTCCTCAGGTAGAGATTGTGTCATTCTTGTGTTAAAAAATCCAGGGGCAATGCAATTTACACAAATATTCCTTGATGCGACTTCTTTTGCCAAAGACTTCGTGAAGCCCACCATACCATGCTTTGAAGCCGAATAGTTCACCTGTCCAGCATTACCCGTTAATCCAACTACAGAAGATATATTAATTATTTTACCTTTCCGCGCTTTCATCATATCCCGGAGGACTGCTTGGGAAGTAAGAAAAACGGATTTCAAATTGATATCAAGGACGGCATCCCAGTCTTCTTCTGACATGCGCAGCAGAAGACCATCTCTTGTAATTCCAGCGCAATTTATTAAAATTTCTACCGGTCCAAAAGTTTCTCGCGATGTTTTAACTGCCTCTTCAACTGCTTTTTTGTCAGACACATCGACTAATTTACCTAAAAATTGCGCCTTTGCATCCTTAACAAGACGCGCTACTTCTTCTAAGCGCTCCTGATTTGTTCCGAAAACCACCACTTTTGCAGAAGATTTTGCATAAGCTAAAGCGATCGCTTTGCCAAGACCTGACGTTCCTCCTGTGATCAAGGCAACTTTATCTCGAACAAGCCCCATATTATCCTCCCTAAGCTAGGTTTGTTTCATGCAGAAACTGACTTAAACTCTCTAAATCGCGAATAGTATTTATGGTAATCGTTGGTGTCTTCACCATCTTTTTATTCATCCCCTGAAGTGTCTTTCCAGGTCCGCACTCTATATATAACTGGGTGCCTAGCCGCTCCATACTTTGCACTTCCTTTTCCCATAAAACTGGAGAGTTTATTTGGTCAACAAGCTGCGTACGAATCGTATCGATATCACCTGTGACTACACCACTCACATTTAGTCCGAGCAAAATCGGACTCTCTTTTACATGCGTTTGCGCCACCTTTTCAGCAAGAGGCTTTTTAGCGCTTTGCATGAGTCCGCTGTGAAACGCCCCCGAAACGTCTAAAGGAAGCACTCTTTTGGCAAGCTTCTTTTCTATCAGGAGAGTCTGCATTGCTTTAATCCCAGGATAAGTTCCAGAAAGCACAATTTGCCCTGGGCAATTGAGATTGGCGATCCAAACCTGATTTGTCAAATTTTCTCTTTGAATGCACAAGGCAATAGCTTCTACCTCTCCTCCCAAAACAACACTCATCGTCCCAGGAAAATCAAGAGACGCTTGGTGCATATATTGGCCCCGATTCCAGACAAGATCCAAACCCGCTTCAAACGACAGTTTTTCAGCAGCACATGCAGCTGAATACTCGCCTAGACTCAGCCCACCACAGACCGTTGGAACGGAAAGTGCAGGGAACTGTTTTTGCATGGCACTCCAGATTGCAAGACTTGTCACATAAAGAGCGGGTTGTGCATATTTTGTCAAAGTCAGCTTTTCAAAAGGACCTTCGAAAATTAGCCTTGAAAGATGAAATTTAAGAGCATCGTCTCCTCTTTGAAAAAGCTCCCTTGCCACAAAAAATTCCTCATAAAAGTCTTTTCCCATACCCAGCTTTTGCGCGCCCTGTCCAGGGAAAACTACAGCAAACTTTTCCATTATTTCTCCATATATGTCAAAAGAGCAGATCCAAAAGTGAGGCCAGCACCAAATGCCGTTAATAAAATATTTTCTTTATGACGCATTTTATTGTTTTTGCAAAGCTCATCTAAAGCGATGGCAACCGAGGCTGCAGAAGTATTACCATACTTGTGTATCGTCAAAAATACACGGGATTTGGGCACAGAAAATCGCTTGGCAAGCGCCTCTATAATGCGTATGTTTGCCTGATGGGCGACGAGCCAATCCACTTCTTTTTCTTCTAAGTGACACGCTTCCAAACATTCTTTACATGACTGCTCCATTCGCCTAACGGCATGCTTGAAAACTTCCCTCCCTTCCATCTGTAAATAGTGCTGTTTATTTTGCACAGTTTCTGTGGAGGCTGGGTATCGACAGCCTCCTGCCGGAAGTGTTAGCAAGTCCGCCTGCACTCCATCAGCGCCCAGGCAAACATGACTAACAGCCAAACCAAAACCCTTGCTTGACAAAACAGCAGCCGCTGCGCCGTCTCCAAACAAAATGCAAGTATTACGGTCTGTGTAGTCCACTATGCTAGATAGCTTCTCAGCCGCTATCACTAAAACCCGTTTGTACATTCCCGAAATTATATACGCCTTTGCCATCGACAGTGCATAAATAAAGCCACTGCATGCGGCCTGTACGTCAACTGCTGCTGCACGCTTTGCTTTCAACCGCCTTTGCACAAGACATGCTGTACTCGGAAATCCGTAATCAGGGGTAATTGTCGCAAATAAAATTAAATCTACTTCCGATGCAGACATGCCTGCTCTTTCGAGCGCTTTTTTTGCAGCGCGCTCTCCCATCACCGAAGTATGCTCTTCTTGGGCTGCAATCCGCCGCTCTTTCATACCTGTCCTGGAAAAAATCCACTCGTCCGATGTGTCGACAATTTTTTCCAAATCTTTATTTGACAAGATGCGCTCTGGTACGTAAGAGCCCATCCCTATAATGTACGCTGCCTTTGTTTCTTCCATCCAACCACTTTACTATTAAAAAGATACACTAATTTTACGTGTCTTTAGCCCTCAAAAAAACTCCATCGCTAGAAGAACATCTTAGCGAAATACCTATTAAAATGCGAGGTGCACTCAGTACTCAGAAGAATCGTTGTTGATTTTGAACTTTTTTTATGATACGATGCTCCTTTGCATGTGTATTTAATTTGTTATTAAACAATTGTGTATGAATAAACAGACAATAAAAACAGCAACTCCCCTTATTTTACGCTTTCACCGTCTTATCGATGCCTTTGCAAAGTCGGATGATGAAAGGGATTTTTATCTAGATAACGTAGAAGGATTTATCTTTTTTGTCGATTTAGACAAAGGAGAGGAAGAGCTTTTAGCGCTACAAAAAGAGTTATACGAGAATAGCTTACGCTACTGCCTTTTCCCAAAGATGACCTTCTATGAAACAAAAAAATTCATGGAAGGATTCATTCACGAAAAGGTGTATGACATTGACACAAAAGAGAAACTCGTTGACATCCTCCAATCTAGAGAGCCAAAGGAAAACTTTTTAGAGTTTATTTACGATCAGCTTCCTGAACTGGAAAAGTGGCAGCAGTATTATAACGAAAGGTCGCGCATTCGGATCATTGAATGGTTACGCACGTTGAACATTCGTTTTGTTTTTGAAGAGGACTTAGAAATGAGTCGAGGGCTTCTTGAGAAAATAAAACAGCAGCTTTTTGCGACCAAAGTCTCCAAGGAAATACAACAGGGAAGGGATCTACTGCATAAAAAAGCGGCCTCGTACTACTCTCATGAGGCATTAAATCCCAAGCCTAAACGGGGCCGTCCCCCAAAACAAACACAAAAGATAGAAGCAGAGCCTACGCTCACAACAGATGCCTACACCTCGGTGCCGCAACATTTGCGCCATTTCCTTTTTCTGCCCGATTATGCGAGCAGCAGTGTGTTCTCGGCAAAGTTTGATACAGAAGCGCAATTGATCGCTAGCTTGAAAGGAACGACGAATGTAGCAGTGGATGCAAAATTAGAGTCCCTTTCACAGCGACTAGAGTCTTTGCGTATCCTCTCGGCCAAGCTCAAAAGCCCTGCCAAGCCTGTTTCAGAAGAAAAATCTACCTTTAAAAGCGTCTTTCAGGCTACGACAGAGGAAAAGGAGAGCAAAGGAAAAAAGCGGGTTACGAATATTGTAAAGGGCATTTTACCTCCCTCAAAAAAACGCAGAGCGGTTCCTAAAGAAGAAGACACTGAAGAAACGGCAAAAAAGCGAGAGGCAAAAGTTAAGAAAGTATCCCAAATTAAGAAAAATCGTAAAAAGTCATGAGCGCCTTATCCCCCCCTCTGCCGAGGGAAAAGTGTATAGAAGCACTAGAAAAGATGTACCTTACCCGTTTTGCAGACGAGAAAATGCAAAAACTGGTGCGGCAAGACAAGGGAGGAACCTTCCACTTAGAGAGCAAAGGCCACGAGCTTATCGGTGTGGTCAGTGCCCTTGCCCTCGAGCCAGGAAAAGACTGGGCATTTCCATACTACCGAGACCGCGCCTTGGCTATTGGCCTTGGATGTGATTTACAAGAACTTTTTGGCGCTTTTTTAGCAAGGGATGTGCCCCACCACTCTGGGGGTAGGATGATGCCAGAGCATTTTTCTCATAAACGTTTGCGTCTGCCTTGTCAGTCTTCTGTTGTTGGATCCCAATTTCTTCATGCCGTTGGTGTAGCCAAAAGCGCGGCTTTGCATGGCACCGATGAAGTCGTCTATGTGTCTGCTGGAGAGGGAGCAACTTCCCAAGGAGATTTTCATGAAGCGCTTAACTATGCATGTCTTCACAAACTCAGTGTTCTCTTTGTCATTCAAAATAATGGATGGGCTATCTCCGTGCCTGTGGATAAACAAACAGCGGGTGGCAACCCTGCTTTATTTGGAAGAGGATACGAAGGGCTTGTCACCTACGATATTGATGGGACTGCGTATAGTGAGACCGCAAGCGCCCTTGCGCAAGCGGTTAAAAGGGGGCGAAATCGAGAGGGACCATCTCTTATTGTGGCACGCATTCCAAGAATGGGTTCTCATAGCAGTAGTGACGACCCACAAAAGTACCAGTCACAAGCCACCTTGCTGCAAGCGCAAAGACAAGACCCTCTTCCTGCTTATGAAAGCTGGCTCTTGGAAAATACTCTTGTTACTCCCCAGCAAATACAGGATCTGCAGCTCCGCACAAAACAAATTGTGGAAAAGGCGGCTAAAGCAGGTGAGTCTTATCCCTTTCCTGATCGAAAAACAGCGAGCGAACGTTTATTTGCCAAAACGACCCCCTCCAAAACAGCGGCTTTTTCTCCCATCAATTCCGATCCTATCGTGATTATGGACGCCATTAACCATGCGCTCGATGAAGAAATGGCCCAAAATCCCCATGTTGTCTTGTTTGGGCAAGATATTGCTCACGGAAAGGGGGGGGTATTTGGCATTACCCGCCATCTGACAGATAAGTATGGAGAGGAGCGTTGCTTTAATACTCCCCTTGCTGAATCTACAATTGTGGGAACAGCCATTGGCATGTCTTTTTATGGAAAAATTCCTGTAATAGAGATTCAGTTTGCAGACTACATGTGGACAGGCATGAACCAGATTGTGAATGAGCTCTCCAGCATGTACTATCGCTCTAATGGAGAATGGAACTGCCCTATCGTCATTCGCATGCCGTACGGGGGGTACATCCAGGGAGGGCCTTACCATTCACAAAGCGTAGAAGCTTTTTTGTGCCACTGTCCTGGTTTGAAAGTGGTTATACCAAGCCATGCTGCGGATGCCAAAATGCTTTTAAAAGCAGCAATTCGGGATCCAAATCCCGTCATCTTTCTGGAACACAAGGCTCTTTATAGACAGCGAGTTTTTTGTGCACGTCCTGAACCAAAAAGCACCTGCGTTGCGAATTTGGAAAAGTCCGCTGTGATACACGAGGGGGAAATGCTCACAGTGGTCACCTTCGGAATGGCAACCGTTATGGCCGCTGACGTAGCAAAAAAACTTGCAGCCGAAGGAATTAGCATCGAGGTTATTGACTTAAGAACGTTAACCCCTTTGGACTTCGATACCATACTCACCTCGATCAAAAAAACGGGCAGATGTTTGGTTTGCCATGAAGCTCCTCTGCACTGTGGTTTTGGTGCAGAAGTAGCAGCGCGCTGCGCAGAGCAGGCTTTTACCTATTTAGACGCACCTATAAAGAGAATAGGGGCAAAATCGTGCCCAGTCCCCTACTGCAAACAGTTGGAAGAAGCGATTTTGCCTTCAAAAGCAGATATCGAAACAGCTGTTCGAGAGCTTGTTCAGTACTAGCGTAGCAACAGCATTCAAGTCAAGGCTGACAAACAGGGCCCAAGGCTGTGTTTATCAGCGCCTTGCCTAAAAACGGGCAAACGGAGCCAAGAGTATCACAAAACAGCAAGCAAACTCCCTCTTATCCTTTGGATACAGCTATCATTACCTCTGAGCAGCTTTACATGTTTTTTCGCCGCTAGGAGGAATGGTCTGCAGCCCTTCGACCACTGGACAAGATGTTCTTCAACGATATCATAATTGCTTTCATTAATTACCATCTCTTTACTAAATTGGCGAAACAGCCCTCTGACCTTTTCATCAACTTCATCGTAACTATAGCAATGGACACATAGACGATCAATCCTTCCCATCAGTGATTGCACATCTTCTCTTGAGCTCAGCTGCCGATCGCCACGACAAAAAAACCCTACACACGCTTCCGATAAAGAACACACCGAAGAGAAGTATTCATAGCCCTCTTTTACGATTGTGCTAACGCTCATAATTTCTCCTTTGGCTTAGCATTTTTGAACCTCAATCTTGTTTCTTTTT
The DNA here is from genome assembly GCA_030430655.1 of Chlamydiia bacterium. Taxonomy (GTDB): domain Bacteria; phylum Chlamydiota; class Chlamydiia; order Chlamydiales; family Simkaniaceae; genus JAUIKQ01. The sequence goes on along the minus strand of JAUIKQ010000005.1, from coordinate 26,315 downwards.
CTGCGTTTCATACTGGCCATATAAAGACCAAACCTGCGGTAACCAAACCCCCATGGGCAGCCAATTTGGGGGCAAAGGTTGCTTCCTCATCAAACAGCATCCCGACGAAGGGTCCACCCACAAGAGCAGGAGCTGTCAATATCTGCATGGGAGCAGGACTGGTAGCCGTGACAAACGCATTGATAACAATTCGACTCGAGACTCTGCTTCAGCGCAGTCTGAATTGGAATGATTGCCTCTTACTTTACGATCTGGTTTATGAGCTTGTCAAATGATTTAAGGAGAGGTGAAAATTATGTTTTTATGATGAATATACATTTGATCTCCTAGTTATTTTGCACAAGCGCATAGTAAAACGCCCTTAGAAATCGTTCGACGGTAAGCCGTGCAGCGGAACTCTCTCATCAAATAAAGGGAAAGCTCATCTCAGCCCCGAAGGACTGGGCCTTCTCGGGCCCTTAAGATAAAAACGCTGGTTAGCAGGTATTTTTATTTAGAAAATGTTATGATCCTTTGCGATGTAAACGTCACAGGTGAAAAAATGGATGACTTTTCTTTCCTTGAGCCTCTTTTCCAGGCAACTCCCGAGCATGCTAGGCTGTTTAAGGTTTTCAAAACCATTGCAACAAATGTGCCTCTTCTTCGTGTTAGAGCCTACTTAACAAACACACTTTACCTCTTGGAAAATACGAGTCCAACTTTTATAGACCGACGAAGCGATGATCTCTTTGCATTTCTAATAGACAAACTTTCCACCAACAAAACTTTTTCGGAAGACGAACCTGTTTGTGAAGTAAGCGCTTTTAGTCACTCCATTGCTTTTCCTTTTCAACGCAAAAGTGTAGTGGGATTTTTCCTCTGCTTGAGTGGAATGCGCTCCCAAGGAAAAGAGTTCGTCGATGCCCTGTGCCGTTGTCACGTAGGCGTTTCTTTGGTAAAGAATTCGAAGCTGCTAATTGCTGAGCTTCACAACAATCGGACACTATTTTACTTTGAACTACAAAAAGCAGAGGGTGCGCTCTCGCAAAGTGAAATCCAAGATTTGCAAAGCAGTCTCGAGGAGCTCGGCAGCTTTACAGTGGCTAAATGCAAGGCGCCCATTCCCTCTCTAGAATCTTCTGCTAAGACCTTGCGCTGGCTAATGAAAGAATTTGAAAAAGGGGATCTACCCCATGTGATGATCGATGTAGGAGTACAAACGGATGAAAAACTTAATTTTTTTGTGTTTGTATGCCAGTTTATCGACGGCCAAACAAGCGCATTGCATAAACAGCCCGACTATCCCGACTTAGAAGTAGAATGTCAGTTTCGAGAGGATTTAGAAGGAGGAATCAAAGAGGGAGTGGTGTTTAAGATTGCACTTCCAAATGCCCCCTCTCCTTGGGTAGAAAAAAGGCAACAAATCAGCCGTCTTATCGAAAAATATGTGGGCCCTTTCCGCGATGTCAATGGTGGATTGCTGGAAAAAATAGAGCAAAATTTTGAGGCTTTATCAAAAATTTGCCCTGATCCTAGTAAAAGACTGCGCGGATTTTTTGATTCGATCTATCCAGAAAGTGAGCGCGCGATTTGCAATCCAGCGCTGCTCAAGACAATCTACTTGGCAGCGCAAACAGAAGAGGGATACACGCTTTTGGACGAAGCAGATGCGGTTGCAGCTATTATAAAAGCCGAGAAAGGCTTTGCAAAAACATGGAAAGAGGCCTTGAGTAAGCAGTTTCCAAAAGCAGGATTTGCTGAGACTTTTGCTTTAAATATGGCAACGGTATCTTGCTTTTTGCACCATCCAAGCCCAAAAGATAGAAAGCTTTTTAAAAAGGAAACAGAAGCGTTATTTCAAAAATGGGCGCAGATAGAAACGCATGAGACCTTGCGCTTGTGCACTACCTTCGACTTTACCTCTTTTGATCCACGTACGGGAGCTGAAGAAGGAACGAGTTATTTACATAAAATGCTTTTTGAAGGGCTGATGCGCATTGGTCCTGACGGAAACGCTGAACCTGCAATTGCAGAAAAAGTCAGTATCTCTAGAAACAAGCTGCGCTATAAATTTCACTTAAGAAAAAGTCAATGGTCGAACGGCATGCTGCTAACTGCCCACGATTTTCTCTACAGCTGGACCATGATCCTCACTCAAAAAAGGCTTGCTCCTTTAAACTATCTTTTCGATGTTATTGAAAATGCAGAAGAAGTAAAAAGAAAAAAGTTGCCACCTTGGGCTCTTGGAGTAAATGTGATAGATGACTATACCTTGGAGGTTCAACTGCGAAGTCCTTTTACCCCTTTTCTAGAAATCTCCGCCCTCACTCTTTTTTCTCCCATTTGTCAAGCCATTGATAAAAAACATCCAGGCTGGATCGAAGCGGCGGGAAACGAATATGTGTGTAACGGCCCATTTTGTTTAGAAAAAAAGGAGGACAAAGGAAACATAATTCTGAAGAAAAATTCTTTTTATTGGGAAGCAGAAAAAACCCGCCTGGAAAGAATAACAATCCCCCTTGTTTCACGGGAAAAAGGCGAAAAATTGTTTCTTAACAAGCAGGTGGATGCTTTGCTGAACTACTTCTACATCAACGCTTCTGCTTTAAACATGGGTGATGCAAAAGTTACGCAATTGAGAGGAACGGCTGCTAAGCGTTTTCTATACCTCAACTGCTTAAAGCCCCCTTTTCGCAGCAAAAAAATGAGACAAGCAATTGCTTTCGCGATGGATAGACAACAAATCGTGCGAGCCGTTCCATACACCGCTACCCCAAGCCTGTCTTTCTATTCTTCTTTTCACTCACAAAACAGCAAAAATATACGCTCTTTGCAAAATATACAAAAAGCACAAAACCTTTTCATCGAGGCCTTAGGGGAAGATCCTGAAATAAGAACAACCTTTTTTAATCAAACCATTTCTGTGCTAGAGGGCGCCGAAGACTTAGCAATCGCCCTTTGTGAGCGTATAAATAGAGTATTTAGTGCAAACTGGAGCGTTTCTATTTTGAAAGTGAACCTAACGGAATACTGCAGAGAAGGAAAAAAAGGCCAGATTGCAATTGGCAGTTGGATAGATAGGCCCCGCGATCCTGGATACTTCCTAGGCATCTTTCGCTCTGAAGACAATCCCACCAACCTATCCTGTTGGACCCACCCCCAGATGCAATCTATCATAGAGCAGCTCAATGTGGTAAAGAATCTAAAGGAAAGAAAGCAGCTTCTCAAAAATGCCGAAGCTCTACTGTTTGAGGAAATACCCATGATCCCCTTACTTGATGTAGAGTACCCCTCCCTCTGTCACGCTCAGGTAAAGGAGATCTATGCTAACCCTTTACAGCAGTTTGATGTTCGACACGCATTCAAACAGCAATCGTCGAATCCAAAAAAATCTGGTAGTGCGAAAACATAACTTTCTTGCGCTTTACTGAATACTGACAAGCTCAAAACGGCGACAAGGAGGGTTTTAAGCAAGGCCTTTTTCACTTCTTAACTCTTAAACGTCTAAAGGACAGCGCCCAAGGAAAACAAGGGAAAGAGGAAATTTCCGTTGTAACCGCCGTTAAAGCAGTCAAAGAATAGTGAGAAGCGAACAAGCGATCACAAAAACTCATCAAGCTACCGGAAAAAACCGAAAACACACCGAAAACATAAGGGGGGCGAGAAGAAACAGCATCTCCTTCATAGACCCCGGCTGCTGCCGAGAAAGTTTATAGCCCCTCGTACTGGCCAATGCTTCCATAGTCACCTGCTAATCGCACCTGCTACTAGTCCACAGACATTTTCTAAGATTAAGTATTTCTTTACAACCTATACCTCTTTGTCTGGAGCAAACCTGCTTGGTATAAACCAAAATCGTCCGTGGAAAGAAAAAGCGGCTCCTTGAAAGCCAAAAAAGGAAAGCTGATCAGCGATCTTTCTTTTTTCTATCTATTCTTTTCACTATTGGTTGAAAGCGCGCCAATTGCTGTTCTTTGTTTTTTAGTAACCGCAGCTCTTTTTTAGTTAAGCACATTTTATCTAGCTGATTGCGTAGATAAAACCAGTGCGCGCTCAAGCTATCTTGCACCTTCGTTAGCGTCTCTACTTCACAAAAAAACTGTGGATGATGCCGAATTGCCCTCAATGCACGAGCGTTACTTAAGAGCTGACTCAGCGTAGACCCAGCATCTTCAAATGCGCTCTTTTTATCCTTATTCATCTCAATGACCCCTCATTTATGAAATGATTTATACGAGCAATTTTCACCCTAGTACAATGATTAGATTCTGTCAAACAAAATACTAACCCACATTCCGCGGGTCCCAGAAAAAACCGAGTTTTTTGCTAATCTACTTGTCCGGAGTGCTCCCTTAAGGTTAAGGTGATCTTGCTACCATTTGATAGACACAAAGAATACAGATAGAATAGATAAGATTTTACTTGGAGGTGAAATGTGAAAAGGCAAGTAAGACAGTATGACAGACAGTTTAAGATGGATTGTGTGGAAGTTTACTTGAATTCTAATAGGTGTATGAGAGTGGTAGCGGATGACTTTGGAGTTTCCTACCAAACATTTTGTGGATGGGTAAGTGAATATAAGAAAAGTGGACAAGCAGGTTTTAAGGGGAAGGGAATTATCAAAGAGGCAAATGTAGAGCTTATATCCCTAAAAAAATAACTTACATATGTCAAGGTGGAGAGAGATATCCTAAAAAAGGCAGCAGCTATCTTCTTAAGCCCGAAAAAGTGAGATTCGAATTTATGAAAGAAAATACTTAGGGAGGTATTGCTATGGGAAAACACCTCTCCAAGCTTTTGCGGAGGCTAAACATATAGCTCAGGAAAAAATGATCGGGGAGATGAAAGATCCCCCTCATGAGAAAAAAGAAAACAAGCCTGGGGAAATAGGGACGGAATTAGTGACAAATTCTGGAATAGGAGGTGTCAGGTAAGCAGTGTCCGTCAGGTCAAGTCTTGACTATTACATCTTAGATAATGGTGCAAGATCTCTTCATAAAGGTTTTCATCGATATTATACTCAAGGGTTTTTAAAAGTTGATCATTATGTTCGCGTTTCGAATCCGAATCATCTGTCTCAAGAATTTCTAAACTTTCTATACTTGAACTTCTTAGTTCTTCAGCAGCACATTTGATAACTCCAAGATCGGCTAGCCAGTTGTAAATTAGGATTTCAGATTTTAAAGTCACTTTTAACCAAGTAGGATTTTCTCTGAAGGAAGAAAACCCCAAGGGACGTCTTCCAGCGAGCAAACTTTTATTTTTTTCTAGTTGCTCTGTTGCAACATACATTGCTTTTTCCGCCACAAAGTTTCCAGAACCTGTACCTGTTACCGCCATGGGGAACAAATCGAAAAGATCGTCATAGAAATAAGACCCCTTTTGCCCCTCTTTAGTTGGAAAGCTTCCATTTCGGATATCTAGAAGGACGAGCAGTCCTGTCAGGAAAACTAAGTTATTTCTAGAAGCTTCCACTCCAAAAATTAAGGCATTGAAAAAATCTAGAAATTTATGTAGAGCTCCTTGCTGCAAAAGTGTTGAATAAGGACCATCTCCAATTGGATAGGAAAAAGGGAAGGCGCAATACAACTGCGCCGTTCCTAATTCGTTATCAGGAACCTTTCTTGGTTTAAGTGCTGTATAAGAAGTGACTTTATTTTTTATAGCTCCAATAATTTCCCTAATCCCAACCACATCGTCATATCCTCTATAAGGAAGATCCCATCTTTTTATATTTAAACCCAAGCTCTTTGTAATCCAATTTTTTAAATCCTCATCTACGATAACTAATCTTTCTTCCTCGTTCAACAATAGTTTTACTTGGGAGAGACCAAAGAAATATTCTCCTGAGGAAAATTCTTGATCACAATCTAAGCTGGTTTTATATCTTGCAAATCTGCCTGCCTGCATTGCAAAATACCTTCCAGGGCATATCGCGGCATCTGCATCCGCCTCTGAACGAATGTCATTTAAAAACCTTGAAATATAGTTACGACACTGTGTAAGAATCTCATTTCCTTTTACATTGCCATCAATACACGAAATGGTTGTTCTAAAAGCAGATGGGGAAGAATCATCCCTCCACACATAGGGCACGTACTTACCTTGCTCTTTAGTAAAATCCTCGTCAGATTCATAGGAGTCATCAGGTGAACTTTTTTCCTTAAAATCTACTCCCTTGAGCTTTGCAATTTCTTTTAACGCTTCTCTGAAATTGTCTTCGGTACCATCTAAATAAAAACCTCTTGGCAAACCTTTAGTCCATACAGTTAAATTCCTTTCAGAAAGCTTTGGAAGATTAGGTACAGAAGTATTAGAAGCCCAAATAAAATGCCTGCCTAAATCGACTATAATCGGCGTTTCTTGTAAAGAAAGTTTTGGAGAATTCGTTTGCCATTCTTGAAAAGTTCCATCTACTTTATGAACAAAATCTTCAATTACTAATTCACTTTCAAGCAAACTAACCGTAATCACACGTATGGGAAATTCTAATAAAGGAGCAATTTTAACTCCCTCGTCTGACGAAATCCAGGTACGGTCTTTTCCGATGGTTTTTGCCCTTTCTTGATCTGTTTTCCTTATTTGCTCAGCAACTATCTCTCGTAAATACTTAATTTTGTTATTTTTTTGTTCTAACAGAGCATTCTTTTTTGTTTTTTCTGCATAGCTACTAAGGAAAGAATGGAAAAAGCAATTGCCATCAGCGTGAGCCCCTCTCAACAAAAGGCCGTCAGAAAAAAGGTAGTCTGAAACAGCTTGAACTTTTTCCCGTGTTTGTGCTTTTTCTTCTGCTGACAAGTGGACATAACGCCAAAGCTTAGTAGAAATTTCATCATCCGACCACCGAGGGCCTGCAGTCGAAAAAGTAGAGACTGTAGATTTTGCTGTTGCCGCAGTCATAACCACCTCCATAAGTAGATTTAATTTTCCACTCTTGTGTTTTTTTACACAACAATTTTTGCAGTGTACTTCAGAGGAGGTAAAGTAACCGGTGCCATCGCTGAGCAAAAGATGTTTCCCTTCAATAAACGTGTATTTTTCTAGCACTTTTCCCCTTCTGTAGTCCAGCAAAAATATCCTTGAAGATGGGTCGTAGATCTCTAGGATTTACCAAGTCCAATCTTTCTCGCATATAGGCGTCACAAGGCACACGCTCTACTTTGAAAAGGTTTTTGATGTTAGTTTTTATTGGCTCTTGTGTTTTATGAATATCGCATTGGAGCAACGAGGGAAACTTTAACTTGAATATTGCTAAGGCAGACATGCAGCAATCCATAATCGAAATTTCCCTCTCTTTCCCTTGCCCACCAACAGCAGGTTCGGCGATTGCCTTGAATCTAGCTCTTGCCTTCGCTAACAGTCCCCTTGCCGAAAGGTTACGTTTTTCTATGAGTTTTATGCTCATTTTCCCACCTTGACTGCAAATAGTTTGCGAAAAGAAAATTCTACACCTTTCTTAAATTTTTCATAACTAATGAGTTAAAATTTTACCGGAAACAGCTGCTAATATTGGCGCACAGTTTGCTTGATTATATTACAGCAGTTGTGGGAGACTCAGTCTTTTTGTATAGGTAGACCTGCTTTGTACGGATTTTGTCCTTTAGCTTCTGGATCGAAAGGCAACAGCCTTTATCTTGGCACCTCATCTGTAAGGATTCTTATCGACGCGGGACTGACTCTGAAAGGCCTGAAAGCGCGGCTCGATGCCATTTCTGTTGATCTTAGTACCATAGACGCTATTTTCATAACACACGAGCATGTAGACCATATGCGCGCTCTTGACTCTCTAGCAACTCGCCTAGATATTCCCATCTTTGCAAACGCCGAAACAGCAAAGGTGTTATGTAAACAGGTCAAGTACCGCCCTTCTTTTCGTATCTTTTCGACGAATGAACCTTTCTCTTTTGGAGATCTACAGGTCTACCCTTTTAACGTCCAGCACGACACTGTCGATCCTGTGATGTTTACCATTCAAACACCGAAACATAAAATAGGTATTTGTACTGACCTTGGCTTTCCTACTTCCTCTGTCCAACAACATTTGCAAAACTGCGATCTCCTTTATTTGGAATCTAACCATGAACCTTCCATGGTCCACGCAAGCTCTCGCCCACATACCTACAAAAAACGGGTGCTCAGTAGGCAAGGGCACCTCTCCAATGAGCAGTGTGGATCACTTTTAAAGGCTCTTCAGCATCCTCGTCTACAACAGGTCTACCTAGCTCACCTTTCTGCAGAATGCAACCATCCAGACAGCGCAATAAAGCACGCGACAGCCCATTTACCAGAGTGTGTCTCTCTCACCATCGCACTTCAAGATAGCGTGTCTCGCGCTTTTGCTTTCTAAGTTCCAGCGCTTCAAATAATTACCGCCTAGATGATTTTTTTTGTATATTTTTTTTTCCTCTTTTGCTAAAAATATTTCTTCTTGAGTCTTGTTACCACTCCCGCAAGGAGAAGAGAGTTTATGACAACTTTAGACGAAGAAAAGCCCTCTAGCTGGAAAATGTTTGACGCGATTTCTCGCTCCTACGACAAAACAAATCGGCTTCTTTCTTTTGGGATTGATAGGTCGTGGAGAAAGAAGATGAAGCGCTTTTTGCCAAAAGGCGATATCGACCTTTTGGACGTAGCCACAGGGACAGCTGACCAGATCCTTGCCTTTGAAACGCCTAGGCCGCACCTGCGCTCTGTGATTGGTGTCGACCTCTCGCCAAAGATGTTGGAAAAAGGGAGAGAAAAAGTCCGTAGACTTGCACGCTTTGATCATATTCAGCTCCTTCACGGCAGCGCACTAGATCTCCCCTTAGAAAAAGAAAGTCGAGACTGCGTCACAGTAAGTTTTGGAATCCGTAACATACACCCCTTCCAAACCGCGCTAAAAGAAGCATTCCGCGTCCTGCGGCCAGGCGGGACGGTCTTAATACTGGAGTTTTCTTTGCCTTCAAATGCTATGCTCCGCGCAAGCCACCTTTTTTATTTAAAACATATCCTTCCTAAAGTCGGAAAATGGGTCTCCTCCCATCCAAGAGCGTATACATATCTTGGAGAAACAATCCAGTCGTTTCCCTACGGACAAGATTTTGTAAATGCGTTGCAGAGTGTGGGGTTTTGCAGCTGCCAAATCCACCCACTAACAGGCGGCATCGTTTCTCTCTATCAAGCATTGAAGCCAAGTGAGCCTTAATGCTTTTTGATACAACGAATTTGATCAAACATTTCACGCAAAATGCCCACAGCGCACCGGTCGTTGAGGTCACGGTCGATGACGTTCCCCTGAAGTTTCATCGTATCACTGTTCAATTGCCTATCAATTCTTTTACGTTCTCCCATCTGGAAAATTTAGCGCTTTTTCCTAAATTCTACTGGAACCACTCAAGAAAGGAAGCCTACTTAGGATCTCTCTTTCATACAAAGTCTTTCCCAACCATTTCTGGAAACGGGGATGTTTGCTTATTTGGCGTGCACGGCTTCCCAGATCACGTACAAATCTTTCCGTGGGATGGCCTGCCTACAACTTACTTTTTTATCCCTAAAATAGAGGTATGCTGCTACAACGATCACTTAAGTGTGACTATGAACATAGTGCATCCTACAAAAGCAGAAATTGCCAAGACACTCTCTTCTACGTACAAAAATACATACGCAAACTCGCAGATGGTACAAATGCAATGCTTTCCCGACAGCGATACATGGGAAGAAATGCTGGCAAGTGCCAAAGAAGCATTTTCACAAAATAAGCTGCAAAAGGTAGTACTTGCAAGATGCAAGCAAATGGACTTTTTTTCGGCTTTAGATCCTTTTTGGGTATTACAAGAAATTGAAAATATTGCCTGTAATAGCACGACATTTTCACTGCAATGGGACAGAGAAACCACTTTTTTGGGAGCTACCCCCGAATGCATCTACAGAAGAAATCAACAGCATGTCTACGCAGCAGCAGTAGCTGGCACTCAGCCGTTAAATCAGCCTTTTGAAAAAAAAGAGTTTCTGGAGTTTTCTTTTGTCTCAAGCGCACTAAAAGATAGTTTTCATCAATTGTGCACATCCTACCAAACTTCTCCTTTAACTACACACCAAACGCATAATGTGTCCCATCTCTTCCAATCTTTCCAAGGAGAATTAAAAAGCGGCATCCAAGATAAAGTACTGATTGAAAATCTATACCCCAATCCCGCGCTCAGCGGCGATAAAAAAAGAACCGCTATCGATCTCATACATGCACTAGAGCCTTTTAAACGTGGGTGGTATACCGCTCCCATCGGCTTTTTCAGTGTGGAAAAAGCGCTATTTTATGCCGCGCTCAGATGCGCGCTTATACGAAAAAATCATGTTTTTCTGTTCGCAGGGGCTGGAATTATCGATTCCTCTCTTCCTAAAAGTGAGTGGGAAGAACTAAACCACAAAGCAGACCTTTATTCCTTTTTAAACCAACAAAAAGCAGGCCATGGACATTCTTTCTAAAACAGTTAAGGTAACCCAAGCTCCAGGTTTCCAAAACGAGATTTGGGCAGCCCTCACTATCAAAGAACTCATACGTCACAATATCCGCGGATTTTGCGTGGCCCCAGGAGCGCGCAATGCTCCTTTAGTGCTGGCTGCTGCAGACCATCCTTTAGCGCAAGTCATTTCCCATTTTGATGAAAGAGGTCTTGGATTTTATGCGCTTGGTCAAGCAAAGGGTAGCCGGATGGGAGTGGCTATCATAGTAACATCCGGAACCGCTGTGGGAAATTTATTTCCCGCAGTGATGGAAGCCTCCGCACAAAGGGTTCCTCTTGTCGTTCTTTCAGCAGATCGCCCTCCAGAACTGCGCCAATGCGGCGCTCACCAAACAGCCGACCAAGTGAAAATGTTTGGAAAGTATGTCAAGTGGGACGTCGATATTCCTGTCCCTTCGGCAGAAGTCGCAGAAAATTACTTAAGCTCTACAATTGCCTATGCCGTTTATCAAGCTAAAGCGCATCCCCAAGGCCCTGTGCACTTGAACTGCATGCTAAGAAAGCCGCTTCACTGCCAAACAAAGTCTTTCTCTGCAAGCACTTACCTTTCTTGCCAAGAAAAACAGGCATCTACTTTTTATCATCCTTCAACATGCCAGCTCGATCAAGAAACAATGCAATACCTGGCCCATGAATGGAGCTGCCATGAAAAGGGTATTATTATTGTAGGAGAGCTTTCCGTTGCAGAGTATGACTTATCGGTTTTTGCGCTACTTGCTGAAAAGCTTAATTGGCCACTTTTTGTAGACCCTCTGTCCCAACTAAGAGGGAAAAAGGACGAAAATACACACACCCTTGCTTATTATACACCTCTGCTACAAAGCACTTCTTCTCACGACCTACGCCCAGAGGTGATCGTGCATTTTGGTAACCGTCCAGTCTCACAAAAACTACAGGACTTTTGTAAAAAAGCAAATAGTAGAAAATATTTTCATATAGCCCCTCACGACCATAGACAAGACCCCGACTGCGTTGTATCAAACCGTATCATTTGTGGCGAGAAACAGTGCTGCCAACAACTGCTACCTCACTTGCCTAGTAAAACGCGTACCCACTGGATAGAAAAGTGGCATCGTCTGAGCCAGAGTACATCTGATAAGCTAAACACTTTTTTTGCAGCGCAAAAAAAATTAAGCGAGCCTTATCTGTTTCATGCACTCGCCTCTAAAGCAAGCGCAAAGATGGCTTTTTTTATCGGCAATAGTATGCCAATACGCGATGCAGACAGTTTCTTTTTTCCTCTGCAAAATACAGGACCTTTATTTTCTAATCGAGGCCTCTCTGGAATTGATGGAAATGTCGCGACGGCTATCGGTGTTTCTAAAGGTATAGACAGCCCCGTTGTTGCGATCCTTGGCGATTTAACCTTTCTCCACGATATAAACTCCCTTGCGCTACTGCAAAAAAATCCACATCCTATGATTTTTATTGTGCTCAATAACCAAGGAGGAGGCATTTTTTCCTTTCTTCCTTTGCCTTCTAAGGAAAAAGTTTTTGAAGATTGCATTGCCCTAGACCATCCCTTTGACTTCAAAAGCGTCAGCACACTGTTCCATTTGGATTACCATAAACCGGAAAGTCAGTCTGCTTTTGCGAAAGCTTTTGATACAAGCTTAGAAAGTCAAAAATCTGCAATTATTGAAGTTACCACCAATCGTCAAGAAAACTATCATTTACACCAGGAAATTACAGATCTTTTAAAAGAAAGAAAAACCAAACAGGATAAGGATATTGTTCGTAAAATAGCCCTCTTTTGTTCAGGCACATCGGCGCAATAATTCCAAAATGGCAAAACCCGCACTCTAAGGCTTTTTTCCCTTTGCAAAAAGGTCTTCTGCGCTGTACACACGTCCAAGGAGATAGCCATTTTCTTCTAACTCGTCAATGAGCCGCAGCGCCCCCTTAGCAAATAGCTCTTTCGTAAATGCCGTGTGCTCTATCGACAGCATCTCATCACAGCTGCTAAATGTGATCGTATGCTCTCCAGGAAGGTTTCCCTTCCTTTCTACCTGCATACCGATATGCTCTTTTTCTCGTCTTCCAGCTTTAGGATCATAAATTTTATATTTCTTGCCGCGACTTTCTTGCACGGCACCAAAAAGCGCCAGCGCTGTACCGGAAGGACTATCTTTTTTGTATCTATGGTGTTTTTCTGCAATGTCAACGTCATACTCGTCACCCAGTAGCTGACTGAGCTGCCTTGCAATACCGCGCTGCAAGCATGCCCCCAAGCTTGTATTAGGCGCTACAACAACCAAAGAGCGCTCTGCTACTGATTGTAATAGGCTCTGTTTTTCTTCCACTGTCCACCCGGTCGTACAGAGTAACAGAGGCTTAGGACAGCGTTTAACCGCCTCTAAGACATTGTCTAGCAGCTCTGGATGCGAAAAATCCACAACATAGTCATTGTCTTTAAAAACAGCGTCCAAAGAAGATTCAGAGCTCCTTGAGCGACCATAACAGGTGCCTAGCCTATAGCGCTGGCTCTTTTCAATTGCCTGCGCTAAAACCTCTCCCATACGCCCCGTGATGCCAATAATACCAATTTTTTTCATTGCTTGCCTTGATAAATAGAAGATTTTACACTATGCTCCGTCTAGATACAAATGGAGAAATTGCCTTGTCTCAACATGTGTTTAAAGAAGCGGGGAAATATCAAGATATCCTCTACCATACGATGGAAGGGATTGCAAGAATTACCATCAATAGACCCTTTGTACATAATGCCTTCCGCCCCCTCACCATCAAGGAGATGTGCAACGCCTTGGAAACGGCGCGCAATGACTCTACCGTTGGCGTCATCATCTTAACAGGGGCTGGAGAGCAAGCTTTTTGCTCAGGGGGAGATCAAAAGGTGCGGGGCAGCAGCGGATACGTTGATGAAGAGGGGGTACATAGACTCAATGTGCTGGATTTTCAAAAGCAAATACGCCACTGTCCAAAGCCCCTCATAGCCCAGGTTGCTGGGTATGCGATTGGAGGGGGCCATGTGCTACACGTGATGTGCGATCTTACTATCGCAGCGGATAATGCAATTTTTGGACAGGTAGGCCCTAAAATGGGCTCCTTTGATGGGGGATTTGGCGCTAGTTACCTATCCAGAATTGTGGGGCAGAAAAAAGCGAGAGAAATCTGGTATCTATGCCGACAATACAGTGCAACAGAAGCCTTAGCCATGGGTCTTGTCAACGCTGTCGTGCCGTTAGATCAACTGCAAGCCACAACAATAGCTTGGTGCCAAAAGATCTTAGCCCACTCTCCTTTAGCTCTTCGCTGCTTAAAAGCGGCTTTCAATGCAGACTGCGATGGACAATCTGGACTACAAGAGCTTGCTGGCAGTGCAACGCTGATGTACTACATGACGGAAGAAGCGCAAGAAGGACACCGAGCGCTCATGGAAAAACGCGCTCCAGACTTTGCAAAATTCACTAAATTGCCATGACACGCAGTTTGTTTCTTGGAACATGGCTTGTCGGCGTGCGACCCAAAACGCTGATTGCTTCCGTTGCACCCGTCACTTTTGGCGCGCTCTCTGTACCCTCACGTGCCTTATGTTGGCCCCTGCTTTTCCTCACTTTTTTATTTGCCATGACACTGCAAATTACAACAAATCTTGCGAATGACTATTTCGATTTTATTAGAGGGGTAGACAATAAAGACCGGTTAGGCCCCAAACGCTTGCTACAAAGCGGCGCTGTTTCTAAAATGCAGCTAAAGTCTGCTATTTGCATTTTTTTCTTGGCTGCTCTGCTAACAGGAATTACACTCTGCACCTACGGAGGTTACATTTTCCTGCCTTTTGTTGCTTTGTTTTTAATCCTCTCCCTCCTTTACACAGCAGGGCCTGCCCCCATCAGCTACTGCGGACTTGGTGAAATTTGTGTTTTGCTGTTTTTTGGTTTAGTACCAGCGCTTGGCACTTACTACCTGCAAGCAAAGGACATAGCCTCCCCTCCGATCCTCTTAGGGATAAACGCAGGGTTTTTTTCTAGCGCGCTTTTAATTGCAAATAACCTCCGAGATTATGAACAAGACAAACAGTTTAATAAGATGACATTAGTAGCGCGTTTTGGAATAGGCTTTGGAAAAATCGAGTACTGCGTTTGTATTGCTTGCGCTTTTCTTTCTCTTTTATGGCTTATAAAAAAATCGCTTTTCTTTTCTATTCCTTTCATAAGCCTCTTCAGCCTCAACTCTACTTTGCAGTTAATCCGTACCGATCAATTTGCTATTTTATTTCAACGGACTGCAAAATGGCTCCTTTTCCATACTTTGCTTGTCACGCTTGCCCTTCTTCTATGCCAGTTCAGTTAATCTGCACTTCATACACCAGAAAAAATCGATCGGGCTTATGGGTGATTCTAAGGGAGCAAACAACCAATAAGATGGGCTACGGAGAAATTGCTCCCCTGCCTCACTTTAGCCAGGAGACTCTAGAGCAAGCGCATAAGCAGTTGCTCGATCTACAAAACGGCGTGTTTGATGTAAATAAACTCCCCAGTTCCTTATTTCCCTCCGTCACCTTTGGAATAGAGTCTGCCTACGCGGATTTAACAAAACCAGCTCCTCTACGTCCTCTAACAAACTTTTTGATAGCAGAGCCAACACCAAAACAGGTCAAAAAAGCGCTGCTACTTGGGTGGAAAACGTTAAAGCTTAAAATAGGGCACCTAGATAGCGCCTCTGTCTCTGCTCTTTTTTCTATTATTCCGCCTGATGTGAAAATACGTTTAGATAGCAATCATCAGCTGACTGTGGAGCAGACACAACAACTTTGGGAAAGACTCGCTCTGCACCACCACCAAATTGAATACATTGAAGATCCTACAGCTACCTTGGAAGAACTGCTATACCTTGCACATAATACCCAGATACCCCTTGCCCTGGACAATTTCTTCCGTCAGCTGCCACTGGAAACACTAGCGACGATCCCTAACGTCAAGGCGCTTATTTGCAAGCCGATGTTGCAAGGAGGAGAAAGCTTTTATGCAAAATACGCTCTCTTCCCCGCCCCATTAATTTTTACACATAGTTATGAAAGCGCGATTGGAAAACGCAGCATTTGGCGACTCATTCAAACCTTTTCTCCCTCCCATGTCCACGGAGTTTACTGATGCTCTACTGCCCTTTTTTTGAGAGAAAAAATAGCCAAAGCGCTGCTCTGCAAGAGGAAAGCCATACACTCACCTATAAATCTTGCCACCAAATCATTGAGAAAATGGTCTACTGTTTACAACAATGCAACATTAAAGAAGGCTCTATCGTGGCAAGTCGTCTCACTCCATCGCCATACGCCATACTACTGTTCTTTGCGCTTTTTCGATGTCGAGCCATTGCCTATCCTATGAACCGCTATATGTCACCTCAACAAGTCCAAGAACATTTAGCGTGGCTGCAGCCCGACCTGTTTCTTGAAGATGTTCATCCCTTTTTTCAAAAAATACGCCAATATCCGCCCTCACCTCAACAAAACGGCCAACTAGAGAGCATACAGCACGCCACTTTGCTTGCTACCTCAGGCACCACTGGAAAACCCAAACTGGCTATGCATTCGTTAGGCAATCTATTTTGTCATGCTAGGCTTTCGCAAAAAAAATTTCCAATTCAAAACGGTGATCGCTATGGCCTTCTTCTGCCTCTGTATCACATCTCCGGCATCGCCCCTTTATTTAGAACCTTTCTACACGGAGCTACCTTAGTCCTTTTGCAAAAAAATCCTCTCTCAGAAAGCCTCCAAAAATGGAACATTACTCACACTTCTCTTATCCCCACGCAGCTCCAAAAACTCCCTTCTTTCTCAAATTTCAAAAATCTCAGAGGTATCTTGCTTGGCGGACAGCCTATTTCTCCTGCTTTGTACAGTCTAAAAATAAAACAGGGCTTCCCCCTCTATTTAACCTACGGAATGACAGAGATGACCTCACAAATTACCATCCATCCTCCATCCCACTGCTTTTCTTTGGGCCATCCTTTGGAAAACCTCATGCTCTTTTCCGGCGGTGAAATTGGCGTCAAAGGCAAAACCTTATTCCAAGGATATCTACAGCAAAACCGGTCCTTAATAAAACCAATAAATAATAAAGGTTTTTTTATGACAAAGGACATGGGTAGTTATGACCCTAAAACGGGTCTGCTGTTTAAAGGGAGAAAAGATAGAATGTTTATTAGTGGAGGTGAAAATATTCATCCCGAAGAAATAGAAAACATCTTACTATCCTATTCCCATGTTAAAAAGGCTATGGTAACTCCAGTAAAAAATAAAGAATTTGGAAATCGGCCAGTAGCAAAAATAACAGTCGATTCTTCTTGCATATCTCAAAAAAAACTAATGTCATTCCTTGAATCACGGCTAGATAAATTTAAAATACCGACAAAAATTTTTATAAAAAAAACCGATTCACAGTAGCATAAAAACCGTATTTTTCAATATTTTATCCGCTACAAATTTAAAAAAATTAGACAAAAAATACAATTTGTGTGAAAAATGAATTTAATAACATTTTTTTTAACTAATGAGTAAATTGTCATCCTCACAACCTTTTTCAAATGATTATTGGGAAAACCATAATCTCTCTGCTGAAACAAACTCGTTGTACGAAAAGTCACGATATATCGTTGATACTTCGGATGCATTTTATGATCCTTTTTCTGACTTAAATATTTTTCTTTCTAAAGCAATAAAAACTGAAATTCAAAAGCACGGAACTATTCGTAATTGGTCCCAACAAATTCAAACAACATTGCTAAAAAACATTCTTCCCGACTTTTCCAAAAGCTTTCCCAATTATCGACTAGGCGGAGTAGCCCTTAAGAAAGTATGGGATAAAGTCACTTACTATTACCGCAGCGCTCGTAACAAACAGGGCGCCTTACAAGAAGACGGCTCTTTAAATGTTGAGGTTATGATCCGCGAAAACCTTAAATCTAAAACGCTACATCATCTTCCTTCACACCATCCTCCCTGCTATACAGCGCAAAAGCTTGCAATGAAAATCGGCGAGTGCGTCGCTATCTTGGATGGAAAGCGCCTGAACATAGAAGAGCTGACTAAAAAAATTTGGCTCACACAAAGGCATCTAATCGCGCAGTCTACTTCTACAGCAGATAATCCTTATGAAACGCTCGATAATAGCGATAAATTGATCGTACAGTATGCGCTAGAGATTTTAGCACAAAACCCTTCTATCGACGCCTCTTTACTAAGTAAACACATTTTGAAAAAATTCTCTCAACTGCGGGCAGTAGAATCTGTATTAAAAACTGGCAAACTACAAAGTCTGTTGTCGGCGTATTTAAGTGCATACTTTATTGAAAAGCTCCCGCTCTGGCACCTGCTTTCATCAAAAGAAAAATTTAGCCTTGTACAGTATATCAAACGGCAACTGCAATACCACCTCTCCATGCACGACCTTTCCCTAGACAACGCTTTTGCCGATGTTGTACAAAAGATTTTAACTTTCTACCCTATTGCAAGCAATCTCCAAAAACAGCTAACAAAGGAGCAGATTGTTGAGGGTGTTCGTCACCTACTTGCCGTAAAAAACAAAGCGAAAATTGTCTCTTGTAAAACACTTCCGCAATCGGTGCAGCTGTTCCTCAATACAGAAATCCACTTATTACAAGACCACATTACAGATCCTCAGGAACTAGAAAATGCCATCGCGGAAGCTTACTTAAAAGCGCAGTCTCTCCCCTCAATAAGTTATGAAAACACAAAGGGCCTAGAAGTTATCATATGGAAAACCATCAAAGACATTTTCTCTCTCGCGGCTCCTGAAGAAGCGTTAAGCTATATAGAAGAAACTATTGGTAACGGTTTCATCGACTACCCTCTAGACAACTTTGCTACACTCAAACAGCGCCTTTTTCTTTTTTTTCAAAGTTCCATTAAAACCCTCCACCTGGCCGAGCTTGAGTCACGAATCAGCAACTGGAGTATGCAACACGACCTTATCCATGCTATGCTACATTTCGATCAAAAATCCCCTATTTTCAGCGTTCTTGCCGCCTACTCTAATAATTATCCAAAAATGGAAAAAGAAGCCCTGTTAGACAAAGCACAAGAAACGCTTATTCAACAAAACCCTCCACTACAACAATTTGCTCAGCTATTACGCATTCGATTGAACATCCTTTACAAAACACTCTTTTATACCAAGGTCAATAAAAAACCTTGCTCTAACTTCGCAAAATTTATTGCTTGGAATAAAAAATATGTAACAACCGATCTCAATGCGCTAAAGGAGCGCGTCCATCGGCAGCTACCCCTCATTCCAACGACCTTGATAGAGTAAAGCCCGCCACAAAAGCAAAAGGCCCAAAAGGACAAAAGGCAAGCTCAGCCACTGTCCCATGAGTAGACCGCCAATACAGTGATAAACGCTCTGCTCTTCTTTTAAAAATTCTACCCAAAATCTAAAGCCAAAAACGAAAATAAAAAAAACTCCACTTAGCGTGCCCGGCCTTTTCCACTGCCCTTTTTTATAAAATAAAAAAGACAAGCCCGCTGCTACCAAAAAATAAAGCAGGGATTCATATAGCTGTACGGGATGACGCGCTATTGGCAAGCTCCCATCTATTGGATGGCCAAAAACAATACCCCAAGGGCGGGTCGTTGCTGTGCCCAAAATTTCTTGATTAAAGAAATTGCCAATACGAATACAGGCTCCACACAAACTTACCGGAATGACAACTAAATCCAACAGCTGGAGATAACTGCATGGCAAACGACGTACGCGAAATCTGTAGACAACAAGCCCTAGCGCTAGGAAAATACCAATGCCTGCCCCGTGGCTTGCAAGGCCTCCTTCCCAAAACACAAAAATATCCCAAAAAGTATACATGCCCCAAGGTTCATAAAATAGCAAATGGCCTAAGCGAGCACCAAATACAACACCTATGCCAACATAAAAAGCGGCACGATCAGACAGCCGCGTCGCCTCCGCATGATTTAGAAAAAACCTTTTTTTTAGCAGCGCCACAAAGAGGATGTAGGATAAAAAAAATCCTATGCAAAAACAGACACCATACCAAGCGATAGGGCGGCCTACGAAAGGCAACGTAAAGGCTTCTCGAGAAGGATCCCAAAAAAATTGCATTTAACTACACTCCCCAAAAATACCTATTTTTTCTCCCTACACTCTTCTTTACCAAAGGCAAAAAGATAAGGGACAGCATACAAAAGGGCCATGGCCACTCCAAAGGTGCAGACTCCACGCCAAAGCAAAGGCAAGCGGCTGTACTTCAACCCTATACCAAGACTCATCATTGCTCCATAAAGGATATAGTATCCCCTAGGATAAAACCGAAGAAATGAAGTGGACTTGCCAGAGAGCAAAGCCCTTTTCCTCAACTTAAGCGCTGCTCGCCTCAGCACAAAATGCCCCTTTATCCAGCCCAAAAGCAGCGAAAGCGCAATACAAGTATAAAGCAAATCGCTCTTCCAAAGCCCTTGCTCCATTATGCAAAGTCCACGCCAGAGCAAAAGCGCTGAAAAAAATGTCCACACCAAAGCGGCTATAATCAAATTACTCGACGCAATCTTGCCTTGAAAAAATCGCACTTTGCCCCCAACCTTTTGTTTGTCGAAAAAAATCGCTATGTTCAGCATAATCATCGACAAAAAAAAAATCCATTTTTAAAATTGCTTATGAACACATCAAAAATGTGACTTAGCTTTAAAGGGCACAATGAATATATCTTTACTTTTCACACGGATCTTCTTTGGCATACTGTGTGTTATTTTCTTTACCACGCATATGATCGCTGATGCAGCAGGGTTTACCTGGATCCACTGCCTCTTGGGGATACTCTTAGGTATTGCCTTCACGGCCTTGCTGATAGGTACGGACTGCGTATTTAGGCGCTTCAATCTCCGTTCTTTCAATATTGCTGTGATTGGCATTTTTATCGGATACCTGATGGGGCAGGGACTGGTCTTTGTTTTTAAAGCTATTTTGGACATGTCATCGATTGGTATGTACTTGCCTTCTAAGTACTTAGAGATGATTAAAATCGCTCTCTTTCTTTTTGGCCTTTACCTTGGAACTATCTTTACTCTCCGCTCTTCAGATGAATTTTACATTAGCCTTCCTTTTGTCAAATTTTCGCCTACCCTGCAAAAGAAAAAAGACTTGATTTTAGACCCTTCCGTTTTGGCAGATCCGCGAATTTTAGATCTGTGTGCTACAGGCTTTCTTGACCATAAAATAGTGGTCCCCCAATTTTTAGTTAAGGAGCTTTATTTGCAAATGGAAACGGAAAGCGAATCCGTGCAAACAAAAGTTAGGCGCTGTCTCGAGGTCGTAAAAAAAATGGAAGCGCTGCCCGACCTAGAACTACGCTATAACGATACCGATTTTCCAGAAATCAGAGAGATTCCGAACAAACTCATCCGGTTAGCGAGATTACTGGATAGCAATATTTTAACGGCAGATATTACGACCGTGACCCCCCCCACAATAGAAGGCATCAAAGTTATTAATCTACACGCGCTTTCCAACGCATTAAAGCCCCTCATGCAAACAGGAGAAATCCTGAAAATAAAGGTCCAAAGATATGGCAAAGAAGCGCAACAAGGTGTTGGATACTTGGACGACGGGACCATGGTTGTAATTAATGGAGGGGGCGATTTTATTGGAGAGACTATTGAAGCACAAGTTTTATCGGTCAAACACACCTCTTCTGGTCGAATGATTTTTTGTAATGCTGTAGACAATTTAAATAATAACTACCACTACGACACATGAAAGGCATAGGAACAGACATTATTGAGATTGCGCGTATTCGCGCTGTGTACGAGCGCCATGGAATGCACTTTCTCAATAAATTGTTTACGCTTGAGGAGATAGAAGAAAGTAAACAACGTCATGACCCCATAGCGTACTTTTCTGGAAGATTTTGTGCTAAAGAAGCTATAGCTAAGGCGTTAGGCACGGGATTTGGGCGGCAGCTGTCCTGGCTGGATCTCTCCATTCTTTCAAGCAAAAAAGGCAAACCTGTACTTAACAAATCAGATGCGCTCATGAGCCGCTTCGATTATCCCGAAATTCTCGTCTCTATCAGCCATTGCCGCAGCCACGCCACTGCCTTTGCTATATGGACGTAGGAGAACCATCGAAGCAGTTACCGATAAAGGCAAGCAAACAAAGCTTTACCAGCTCGCCTTAACAACACCCGGGATCATACCGCTGTTAGCCAGTTCGCGAAAACACAAGCGAGAAAGCGTAAATTTGCGCAAATAACCTCTGGACCGGCCGGTTAGTTTACAACGATTTCTCTTTCGAATATAAGAGGAATTTTTTGACATTTTGTTGAGCTGACAAACCGCTTTTTCCTTCTCTTCTTCGTCGAGATATAAATCTTTTATTTTCTTTTTCAGCTCGTAGCGTTTGTGCCACTTACAGTCCACCAAATGCTTGCGTCGCTTCTCTTTTTCTATCATTGCTTTTCTTGCCATAATTACTTCTTCCTTGCAGGCCCTTTCTGCCTTTGCTTACGGTTAGGATCTTTCTTATTAATCACATAAAGACGGCCCTGACGGCGCACAATCTTATCTCCTTTGGACGGGTCTGCCTTCACGGAGGCCTTAACTTTCATGGTGTATGTTCCTCATAAAAAACTTCTCAATTGCAGCTGCCTGCCCCGCAGAGTGTACTGATTTTATGATTTGTTTACAACCCCTCCCACAAATTTCTATGCAGCGTATTTTTCTTGCCCTTTACCTAATCCTTTCTGTATATTGTCTATTCTTAAGCAGAGGTCATGAGGAGACATGAAGCATGAAGCGGACTTATCAGCCGAGCAACAGGAGACGCAAGAATACGCACGGGTTTCGCGCAAGGATGAAAACCGTCGGTGGACGGGCCGTTATTCGGAGAAGGAGACGACGCGGACGCAAGGAGCTGGCAGTCTAGCTGCTGTGGCTCACAGATTCCCCCCTTCCTCAAGAGTGAAGAAGAGGAGGGAGTTTGCCTTGATCAGAAGGCATGGAAGGAGTTGGAACGGGTCGTACATTAACGTTGTCTACCTTCATCGCAGGAGGGCAACGGCGACGCGCCTCGGGATCACCATCTCTAAAAAATATGGAAGGGCCAATAAACGCAATCGGTTCAAAAGGATCGTGCGGGAAGCGTTCCGTTTGACCGCTGCGGCGTTTCCTCCTTTCTTGGATATCAATGTCTTTCCTAAGGAGGGCTTTCAAGATGCCACCTCCTCTCTTCTTAGCAAAGAATTAAAGCAGTTCCTTTTATTTCATGGCAACACTCAACCAAGATCAACAACAAGCTGTACAAGCTCTTGAAGGCAAGGTCCTTGTATTAGCAGGAGCGGGTAGTGGAAAGACTCGCGTGATCATTGAAAGGATTGCGCATTTGCTTAACGAAAAAAACGTTCCAAGCCATGCTATTTTAGGCCTTACTTTTACCAATAAAGCGGCTAATGAGATGCGCAAGCGCATTGCTAAGTTTACAGGGTCTAATACTGAAAACCTCACGCTCTGCACATTTCACAGCTTTTGCATGCAAATCCTGCGCGCAGAAATTCACCATTTGGGATATACAAGAGAATTCAGCCTTTACGATGAAAGAGATGTGAAACGGCTTATCAAACAGCTGACGGCTGACCTGTTAAAACACTCTGGCGATCTTCCTTCTCTAGAAAAAACCTTCGCAGCTCTACAAAAAAAGCGCAACAACCAGCTAAAAGAGGATAAGGGATGGCACTACCAGTTCGTTTGCCAGCTACACGAGCACCTTTCTTTATCTATGCGGGCTTACAACGCGCTAGATTTTGACAGCCTTATCTCCTTAACCGTACAGCTATTTACTCAGTTCCCCCAAATATTGGAAAAATACAGCAAGCAGTACCGCTACATCATGATAGACGAGTATCAAGACACAAACCAGATACAGTATACTTTGGCAAAGCAGCTTTCCTCCACGCATAATAATCTGTGCGTTGTGGGTGATGACGACCAGGCGATTTACTCATGGCGTGGGGCGCAAGTGCAGCATATTCTGAACTTCCCCTACGACACAATCATCCGACTCCAGCAAAACTACAGATCGACCCCTACCATCCTAAATGCCGCAAATGCGGTCATTGAAAACAATAAAATAAGGCACCAAAAATCGCTATTCTCTACCAAAAATGTTACCCACCCTATTGAGGTCTTTCACGCGCCCACGGATAAAGAAGAAGCGCTTGGAGTCATTAAACGCATTTTACACCTGAAAAGTACTCAAGGGCTGAGTTTCGGGGACATCGCCATACTATACAGATCTAATCAGCTCGCTAAAGCTTTTGAACCCATTTTGCTAAACACGCTTTGGAAATGTCAAGGCAGCTATGTACGTGGGATCCCCTACCACATTTATGGAGGCACTGAGCTCTACGCTCGGTGTGAAATCAAAGATATTTTTGCCTATCTGCGCTTCTTAAGTAACCCCAAAGACACAGAAGCGCTGCTGCGTATTATTAATGTTCCGAGGCGAGGCATTTCTGAAAAAACACTAGATGCGCTAACACAAAAAAGCCGTCTGCAACAACAGCCTTTGTGGGATTTGCTCAACACTATTGACCAACAAAAAGAGCTTGTAGATGCGCTTTCTTCCCAAGGAAAAAGTGGTATTCACCTTTTTCTAAAGCAGATTCAAGAAGGAAAAGCGCTTTTTTCTACCCGTCCTCTTCATGTGGCGTTAAATGCGTTCATAGATTTGATTGATTATAAGAAGGCAATTGCGAGCGAGGTAAAAAGTGAAAAAATGCGTCAATTTAAATGGGATAATGTGCAAGAGTGCGTTGAAATGTTACGCCTTTATGAAAAAGAGCAAGGGAAAAACGCGCAGCTGCACCATTTTGTGACTCAATTACAATTAAATCCATCGCAGCCCCATAAGAACAAACAGCAATCGGGCTGTTTAAACCTCATGACCTTCCATAGCGCAAAAGGGCTTGAATTCCCGGCATGCTTTTTAGTGGGTTTGGAAGACCACATCCTTCCTCATGAAAAAAGTGTAAATGAAGGGGGCATCGAAGAAGAGAGGCGTCTTTTTTATGTTGCGCTAACAAGAGCTGAGCAATTTCTTACTTTAAGCATGTCAAATAAACGAAGTCGGCAGGGTAGAGAAGAAAAAAGCGCCCCTTCTCGCTTTTTATTTGAAATTCCCCCTTCAGAACTAAAGGCGACCGCATGGAACACCATTTAAAAACAC
The DNA here is from genome assembly GCA_030430655.1 of Chlamydiia bacterium. Classification (GTDB taxonomy): domain Bacteria; phylum Chlamydiota; class Chlamydiia; order Chlamydiales; family Simkaniaceae; genus JAUIKQ01. The sequence continues at coordinate 1,621 of JAUIKQ010000005.1, read as the reverse complement.
TTATCTTTCGACACAAACGGGAAAATTTAAAAAAATGCTCCTTGAGAGGATTGGAATCTCGCAGCGATCTTGTCTTTTATACCTATCCACATGCTCTTCCTCAGCTGCAAAAACGTATTCTCCTCACTCTTGATGCCCCTTTGCTGACAGAGCAAGACAGAGAGGGATTGTTGCTGGTAGATGGCACTTGGAAATATAGCGCAAAAATTATCAAAACCTTGCACCTGTGCATTTGTAGATCCCTTCCGAAAGAGGCCGTAACCGCTTATCCTCGCAAGCAAACTTTATGTCCTGATCCTAGAAGAGGTCTTGCTTCTGTGGAAGCGCTATTTTTGGCACATCTAATCACCAAAAGAAATACGGCGCATCTGCTGGACAATTACCACTGGAAATCTGCCTTCTTAGAAAAAAATAAAAAGCTGATTCAGGCATACACCCCATCGACATAAAACCAATCTCCATCCAACCCCTGAAACTGACTTTTTTCATGCAGTCGACGCAGCCTTCCCTGCACTACGTAGGCGGCAATAAATTCTATCTGCCCAGTATCTCCCTTTTGCCCCCCTTTTGCAATGTACCTATGATAGTCAGCCCTGTCCACTTTAAAGCTGGGCATCCTGCCTTATCTACTTTGGATTCAATGCCTTGAGTACATTACCCCAAGCAGTGCCTTTAGGTAACGAACATCACATCGTGCAAACGCTGTATATCGGCTACGCATAAGCGCCAAAGGGGTGGAAGGTATCTTCTTTCTGAGTAGAAAGGGATCACAATGCTACACTCAGTTTCCCTGATTGACATAAGCAATCCACTAGTAATGCCTTTGATAAGCAGCAATTTCGATACCGAGCTCGAAAACAATAAATAGGATTAAGATGATCAAAGCCGGCTTCCCTCCTTTAAGCTGGCACACCAACTTTGGATATCCTAGTCGATAGCGGCCTTGCCATACCATTAACACAGGCATTAACCCTAGCAATAAAACGGCCCCTATACCCCCAGCAACATTAAGAGTCTTGAGAAAAATGCCGGGGTAGCTAATGGCAATGCCCAAAGGGGGCAGATAGGTAAGCATTGCTAAAATCCCCTTGCTAAAGCCCCGTTTTGGTATTTGCAATGCATCAGATAAGAAATCAAACAGCCCTAAAGTAACTCCTAAAAAGGAAGTGGTTAATGCAAAAACTCCAAAAAACTGACTCAAACCATAAATCCCTTTGTAAGACAGCAAATGCTTTAAAGGAGCAACCGCTGTTTGCCCTAAACGCTGCGTCTGTAAAAGCCCATGTGGCCCTTCTAGAGGCACTAGTCCTAAAATCACCATCTCCCATATCACATATATGACAAAAGGAATAGCGGTTCCTAGTAAAATCACTAAACGCATGGTGTTTGCTTGGCGATTTAAATGCGCATGCAGACTGGGGATAACGCCCTGATAACTAAACGAAGTGAAAATCACTGGCAAAGCTAGCAAAGAAGGGGCAAAGCGGACTCTAAGCAATTGTGAGTAATCAATTTTACCAATACCTAATAAGACAAAAGCAACATACGTCACCACAAGCCCACACATCAATAAGGCATTGCAGCGGTCGACCACCCTAGCGCCAAGGTAGACCACCATGCC
>JAUIKQ010000074.1 GCA_030430655.1 Chlamydiia bacterium | reverse complement strand
GAATTGGCAAGAAATTATATCCCACCTTTCACTTCATTACGAAGACCGGGTTACGAAAAAGCTGGGGATGTGATTACAGCGTTTACACAGTTGAGTGCACAGACTCAAATTGATAGCATCCCTAATGGTTCGCCTTAAACGCGAGTCGGAGTTTACGCACTACCTAAATTCCATTCGCTTGACTCACAAAGCAAAACGCAACTTAATAAGACTGCTTCCCGATCAGAAGTTCTGAAGGTGTCCAATCACCTCCAATTTTTACTACTGTTCTAATTCTGAATTGCTAATTTTGAATTGCTAGTTTTGAATTGGTTATGTTCAGCATTGAGATTAAAACTAAAAAGGAATATGCTCCAATTTAGTTGGATTAAAAAGGAATATGCTCCATGGAAGAAGTAAAGCGCTACCTCAAGTTAACAGTCCCCCCCGGACAGTCGATTTTCCTCTGGGGAGTACGAAATTCAGGTAAATCAACCTATTTACACCGCCATTTCCCAGACTCGGTTTATTATGATCTACTACAAACAGATGTCTATTTGAGATTTCTAAAAGAGCCTTTTCGCTTGAGAGAGGAGGTGCTTCAAGAATCTTCTGAGACTTTGAAAAAACCTATTATCATTGATGAAGTACAAAAAATTCCACTCTTACTGAACGAGGTACATTGGCTCATTGAAAATCACAAACCCTGCCACTTTATTCTCTGTGGTTCGAGTGCAAGAAAATTAAAAGCTACAGAAACCCATCTTTTAGCAGGAAGAGCTTGGAAGGCTCATTTTTACCCTCTCGTGTATCCGGAGATTGACAATTTCAATCTATTAAGAGCGCTGACACATGGACTCTTACCTGTTGCCTATTTCAGCAACCAACCTCGCCGTTTTCTTAAATCCTATATCCAAGATTATTTAGTGGAAGAAATCCAGAAGGAATCTCTCGTGCGAAATTTAGCGGGATTTGCTCGTTTTCTCGATGCAATGGCATTAACTCATGGAGAGATGACAAACTATGTCAATATCTCACGAGATTGTGGTGTTGATGCAAAAACAGTAAAGCAATATTACGATATTTTAGTGGATACTCTTGTAGGTTATCGTTTAGATCCCTTTCACAAACTAGGAAAAAGGGATGTGATTACATCCACATCGAAATTTTATCTTTTTGATGTGGGTGTTGCAGGCTTTTTACAAGGGCGAACTTTGGATGCTTTAAAAGGTAAAGAAGCAGGAGCCGCTTTTGAACATTGGCTTTTGACGGAACTCATTGCTTACCGAGGGTTAAACGACCTTGACTTTTCCGTTTCGTACTGGCGTACAAAATCTGATCTTGAAGTCGATTTCATTTTGGGTAATGGAGAAGTAGCGATTGAGGCAAAAATTTCGAATCATGTGAATAGAGTGGGTTTACGCGGATTAGAAGCTTTTATCGAAGAGCACCAACCGAAACAAGCCTACTGTGTTTCGCTAACTCCAAAAGCCAAGAAGATCGCCCTCTCCGGTGGTGCTTATGTGATTGACTTGCCTTGGCAAGATTTTATCCAAAAACTATGGAACCAAGAAATTATTTAAATTTATAAAGGGCCAGCCTCATCTTGAACTATTTTATCTGGGTGATTTTCACAAAAAACATCCTGTTTCGTTTGCTTTTATATTTAAATAAAATAGTAAATTTAATTATCTTGCTTTACTTTCAAATCGTTGACATGTAACTAGACCCCAATAAGGATCTACAAATGTGTCCTCCTTGAACTCTCCTGCAGTGTACTTCCTAATCGTTTTCCTCCAAAACTCCCTTGCTTTATCAGCACCTTCTATTTGACGAACTTGCCATTTGCCCGGATAAGCGTCAAAAACGGCAAATGCCATCTTTTCACCGATCCCTTTCCCCCGGAAAGCAGGAATAACATAAAATTCAAAAATGTCCAAATGCTCTGTATTGTTGCCCTTCACACAAAAGCCAACAATTTCACTGCTTTCTAACCAATAAAAACCTTCGTTCGGAAATTTCCAATCAGAATCAAGAGGATATTTTCCATCTTGATTTCTCTTTTTTCCAGTAATGGAAGCAAACTCCTCTTCATAAGTCTGGATAAGCTGATCAAAAATGGACGCATTTAAATCGGTGATTTTTTGCAGCATTTAGCCCTTCTGATTCCTTATTCTGAGGATGCAATGGGAGGGTCCCATCGCTAAGAGCGCTCTACCACATGCTTGTGCAAAATACCCTGGAGGCAAAATGTATATCCGTCTGCATATGCAGCACAAAAACATAATTTTTATCTATCCTTAAATCATTTGACAAGCCCATACACCAGATCATAACATAAGGCATGTTTGTCCGGAAATCGTTTCAATTCAGATTGCGTCCAACTTTGCACAAGAGCATGGTGAAGCGCCCATAGAAACTATTCGAGGTCTCGCGAGGAGGCTCTCCCAGTAAATTCAAAGGCGCGATGCATCTTAGCCTTGGGATAAAAGAAAAAAACCATAGAAATGGCTCCGAAATTAATTCCACAACCTATCACCCAGCATTCCCATCGCTGGATGCCCTTTTTAGCAATAAGCTATGCTTGTATGCAAGAAAGTTGGCCACAAAAGTATGAAAATACTGACAAAGAAGGTTTTATACGCAGTTATGGGGATAAATTGATTCAAAGAATGAGAGAAGGGGTTCGAGGTTTATTCCTATACTACCGGAAAGAAAATGTTCCCCTTGGGTTCTCAAACGTATACCTTTCGGGAGAAAAAAAGGAAGTCTTAAACATTGCGGAATTTTACGTTGTTCCGAACATGCGCAGGAAAGGACTTGGAAAAGAAATCTTGGGTCATGTGACCTCGTGGGGAAAAAAGCAGGGAGTGCAACAACTAAGCATCGAGGTCAATAAGGAACTTGAAAACGCAAACCGTTTTTGGTCCAGCTTTTCTTTTCAGCGCGACTCTTCAAGATTACGTAATCTCTATTTTTGTGCAATGTGATACACCCCTGTGCGGCCCAGAGTGCACAAAAATTATGACTTTCAGTCGACTCGGCCCTGACAAGCGTGCCTTCCACCTCTACTCGAAACATAGGCAGACCTCGCACCACCAGCACGCAAATTTGTTAAGGCCCTGACCTTAACAAAAACCGAACCTAAAAAGTGTCTGGAAGAATAGCGGCAGTCGGACTCGAACCAACGACCAACGGATTATGATTCCGCTGCTCTACCAACTGAGCTATGCCGCCCAAGAGAAAAAAGAGTTGGCAACAGCCCTCGCCAAAAACCGACTGCCTTCCCACACAGTTCACTGCAAGAAAATAGCGGGGGGAGGACTCGAACCTCCGACCTTTGGGTTATGAGCCCAACGAGCTAACCACTGCTCCACCCCGCGATAGTGGCCTCTATTCTAGCGCGCACACGAATTTATAACAACCCTTGAATACAATTCCATGTCGCTTCCGCACTTTTGTGCGCAGATTTCAAGAATTGATGTGTGTTACTTCTCGCTTTTATTAACTTTGTTGAATCAGTAAATAGCAAACTTGTACAAAGGTCCAATACCGTTGCTTTCGTTGCCTGAAAACCCGCTCCCAGTTTCAAGATTTTTTGTTGCATCTCTTGCTGCTTTTCCATGTAAGGACCAAAAAGCACTGGAGTCCCAACTTGAACAGGCTCCAAGATATTATGCCCACCAATAGGAACAAAACTTCCTCCGACAATGGCCAAAGAAGCGCTTGCATAACAAAGGAAAAGCTTTCCCATCACATCGACTAAAACAGTAGACGCCCTATCCCCTTTTTCCATTTTGCTAAACAAAAAAAACTGCCCTCTTTTTTCCAATAACGCAGCCACTGCTTTTACACGTTGTGGATGGCGAGGTGCTAAAAAAATAGTCAAAGGCAACGGCGATAGTAGATCTAATAAAAGCTGTTCTTCGTCTGGATGAGTAGAGGCAATCACAATGACAGGATTATTTGTGTTAATGCAACTGTAAAGCAATGCTTTCTGTCTTTCCGTTATAACAGGAGGAGGAATAGCGCTTTTGATATTATCGATGGGAATAAGAGAGGTCTTCGCAACAAAATGCTGAAAGTAAGGTAAACTATCGCGCTGTACGCACCACAAATCAATAAGCGAAAAGAGCCTCCTCGCCACTTTTGGAAAGGATGAATAGCGTCGAAACGAACGTTTAGAAATTTTTCCGTTGATAACCACGTTCTTTCCACCATAGCGCTTCACAAAACGAAGCAAATTTGGCCACAACTCTCCTTCAGAAAGAATCACCAGAGCGGGTTTTAGACGTTTCACAAAGATACCTATTGCCCAAGAAAAATCTAAAGGCAAAAAAAAGATATGGCTATCTTTGAAAACACGTTTCGCCGCTTCAAACCCCGTCTTTGTTGTTGTAGTTATAACAAGGGCACGATCGGGATGGGTCGCCTGAATGAAGGGTAATAAAGCAGATGCTGCGTTAATCTCACCAACAGAGACGCCATGAATCCAGATCGGCTTGCAAAAAGAAGGCACAGCCCCCCTTCCTAAACGTTGCCTGATGCTGCCAGCATATTTGCGGTATTTCCAATTATCCCAAAGCAACCTCGGTAAACAAATCAACAAGTAAAGAAAAAGCCCCGCTTCGTAGAAGACCCACATTATTTGACAACAATATTAATCAGCTTTTCAGGAACAAAAATAACTTTTTGAATATTTCCTTGCAGGTGTTTTTGGATGTTCTCATCCTCTTTTGCTATCGCTAAAAGGGCCTGCTTTGTTGTCTCTTTGGGCAGCTCTTTTTTACCTCTGAATTTACCATTCACTTGAATCACATAAGTAAGAGTCGCGTCTTCTAAGTAGCAGGGATCGGCCTTCGGAAAGGGAGCAAACGCCATTGTCTCTCCTCCTCCACCCAAGTGTTCCCAACACTCTTCCGCGATGTGAGGAGCAAAAGGATACAAACACTGCACAGCCCACAAAACGACTTGCTTTGGATAGGAAGCGCGCTTAGTAAAGGCATTCATAAACTCCATCATCTTAGCAATTGCTGTGTTAAACTGCATCGCCTCTATATCTTTTTGTACACCTTCTATCAATAAAGAACCTAGGTAGAGCGCTTGCGGATCGGTCTGATCAGTGACTTTGCTCGAAAAAGCCATTTCATAAAATCGCTTAAGAAAGCGATGGCAGCCACTTACCGCTTCACTATTCCATAGCTTTTCCTTGTCAAAAGGACCCATAAACATTTCATATAATCGAAGGCTATCAGCGCCAACCTCTCGAATTAGGTCGTCCGGAGGAATGCCGTTCAGCTTTGACTTAGACATTTTTTCAATGCTACTCTCAAGCCGCTTTTGTGTTTTACACTCTACATAATGCCCGCCTTGCTTCTCTACGTCTTTATAAGAGACGTACCGGCCATGCAAAACTTTGTACGCTTCCGCTGTCACAAGGCCTTGGTTGCGTAAACATCTAAAAGGCTCTTTTGTCGACACCATCTGGCAGTCGTAAAACACTTTATGCCAAAATCGAGCGTAAAGTAAATGCAACACAGCATGCTCCACTCCACCCACGTATAGGTCTACCGGCATCCAGTAATTTTCTTCCTCTTTTCCCCATGGCTCACGCTGGTTGTGGGGATCACAAAAGCGTAAGTAATACCAACAAGATCCTGCCCATTGTGGCATTGTATTGGTTTCCCTTTTTGCCCGTTTTCCTGTCTTGGAATCGGTAATTTCTACCCACTCCTTTGCCTTAGCTAGCGGGCTTTTGCCTTCATCTGCCTGAGAAAAATCTGTCAAATCAGGTGGCATTAAAGGAAGCTCGTCCAATCCAAGCACCCGCTGCGTGCCATCCTCTAAATGCAAAATAGGAAAAGGCTCTCCCCAGTAACGCTGCCTTGAAAATAGCCAATCCCTGAGCTTATAACGAACAGTGCCCCTTCCCAGCTTTTTTGCTTCCAGCCACGCAACCGCTTTCTTTCTCCCCTCCTCAATGTCACAGCCGTTTAAAAAAGCGCTATTGATGATGCACTGTTTATCATCTATCACTGACACGTTTGCTAGTTGATACTTTTCTGCAAAAGCGCTATCTCTCTCATCATGAGCGGGCACCCCCATCACAGCTCCAAATCCATAGTGCGCAAGAACATAGTCTCCAATCCATATAGGAAGCAGCTTTCCCGTTGCCGGGTGTATTGCATAGGACCCTGAAAAAACCCCGGTTTTTTCTGAAGCATCTGTTCGCTCTAACTCGCTTTTGCTCTTCGCTGCCTCAACATAGAGATGTACATACGCCTTTTGGCTATCTGTGGTTAGTGCATCAACTAAGGAATGCTCCGGAGAAAGCACTAGAAAGGTTACTCCAAACAACGTATGAGGCGCTGTAGTAAACACAGTTACCTCCCCCCTGTCTGTACGAAACTGGACTTCCGCTCCAAAGCTCCTTCCAATCCAATTTCTCTGGAGCCGCTTTAAGTAGTCCGGCCAGTCGAGATCTTCTAAATCCTCCAGTAACCGTTCTGCATACTTAGTAATCTTCAGCACCCACTGCTTGAGCGGTTTTCTTTCTACAGGATACCCCCCGACTTTAGACAAACCCTCTTCTATCTCCTCGTTTGCAAGCACCGTCCCTAGTTGAGGACAGTAATTCACATTCATATGCGCTTCGTAGGCAAGCCCTTGCTCATACAGCTTCGTGAATAAGTACTGCGTCCACTTGTAGTACTTTGGATCACTCGTGGTAACCTCGCGCTCCCAATCATAACTAAAACCTAATGACTGCAGCTGTTTGCGATAAGTGTCGATGTTTTTCTGGGTAGTGATAGCTGGATGGACACTCGTGCGCACCGCATACTGCTCTGCTGGCAAACCAAAGCTGTCCCAGCCCATGGGATGCAACACATTG
>JAUIKQ010000073.1 GCA_030430655.1 Chlamydiia bacterium | reverse complement strand
ATCCTTTTCTCCAGTACAGCAAGCAAAAGCGCTAATCGCTTTTGATCGAGACCGGTACAGCGACGCGAAGGAGTGGGATAAGAGGAGGGAGCAACGAGGGCCTGTACCTCCACCAAAACAGGTCGCGTTCCCTCTAAAGTGGGGATAATGACAGAACCTACCGCATTAGCAATACGCTCTTGCAAAAAGACTTCCGAAGGATTAGGAATTTCCGTAAGTCCTCTTTCATTCATTTGAAAAAGAGCGAACTCATCGGTAGGACCAAACCGGTTTTTGATAGAGCGGAGTAAACGAAATCCTTGCTGAGAATCCCCTTCAAACTCGAAAACGGTATCTACCATGTGCTCTAAAATACGGGGCCCTGCTAAATCACCGGTTTTCGTCACATGGCCTATCAAAAAGGTAGTAATCCCTTGTCTTTTGGCAAGATGCATACACTCCATGGCCACTTCACGTACTTGTGTGACAGAGCCTGGCAAAGAAGGAATCTCTTCTTTATAGACAATCTGGACCGAGTCGATAATTAAAACATCAGGCCGGAGCAAGCCAACATGTTGCTTTATCGATGAGAAAAGGGTCTCTGAAAAAAGATAGACATTTGGCGAGTCAATCCCAAGCCGTTTTGCACGCAAAGCGGTCTGCTCAAGCGACTCCTCACCACATACGTATAATACAACAAGCCCCTGCCCTGCAAAGGAAGCAGAGAGTTGCAGTAAAAGTGTCGATTTACCAATGCCCGGTTCACCACCAATGAGCGTTAGCCCTCCGGCCACCGTCCCCTCCCCCATCATTCGATCGATATCAACAAACCCGGTCTTGATACGCTTTAGCTTTTGTGATTCAATCTGGCAAATCGGAGTCGGCGCCGCCGCTTTTGCTCCAGCTATTCCACCAAAGCGACTAGACCGCACGACTTGCTGCTCAAAGGTATTCCACTGCTGGCACTTGATGCAGCTCCCCGCCCACTTCGATTCTTCCCGCCCGCAGTGGTTACAGATCCATATTGCCTTTTCCTTCATTTTTTAACCCACCCAATGCTGCTTTAGCGGCTCTTTGTTGAGCCAGTTTTTTGGAGTGCCCGCTTCCCTTGCCATACACCTTTCCCTCTACGTTAACAGATACATGGAAGTCTTTCCTATGATCCGGCCCTTTCGCATCTTCTAGCGTGTAAATAGGAGCTGTGCCAAAGGTTTTTTGACAAAAATCTTGTAACTCCCCTTTCCAGTTATTTAAAGAAAATTCTTGATTTTGTATTTCTGCTCGAAACATAGAGTGGAAAAAATCAAAAGCCTTTTTATATCCTCCGTCAAGGTAAATAGCCCCTAGGATGGCCTCAAATAAATTTGCCAGCAGCCGCTGTCTGCTTTTTCCCAAATTTTTCCTTTCCCCCTTGCCGAGCAAAAGGTACTCTTCTATGCATAATTTCTTGGTAAACCGAGCGCAACTTTGAGCGTTGACAAACTGCGAACGAAGCGTGGACAAAACACCTTCTGGCTGATCGCGGTAGAAATAGTATAAAAAATCACTTACGATAAGCTGTAATACGGCATCTCCCAAGAACTCTAAACGCTCATTATTTTCTTTAAAATATTTTTCTTCGTTTGTATAGGATGTATGGACAAACGCTAGCTTCAAAAGGGTGCGGTCTTGAAATTGGTAGTTAAGCTTTTCTTCAATCCAAGGTAACTCATGATCTAGCGCATGCTTTGAATGCATAGAAAGGAAGGCTTCAGGTATGATTAATGCTTCCCCAAGAGGATACAGGAAAACAGATAAAATATGAAGCACACCTTACTAAAAGAACATTTTCAATTTTTCAATAAAAATCGATTTTTAGAAATCCACCATCCTATTTCCCTTCAGGCGCTCGGAAAGTGCTGCCGAGAAGCAAAACAACTTTTGGAGCAGAGCCCTAGCGCTAGGTCTACTCGAGAGGTGTGGCGATCTTCTCCCGCGGCAAGGAAACTCGCGCTGAATAAAAATCTTGGCAGCATAGCCTCTAATCTATTTATGCAAAAGCGCTTATGTATTGGGTATGATCAGCTTTTCCATCCAACGATTCCCTTGGCAAAACCACTTTTACAAAAAACCACCCTAGAGACGATAAGCTCAATTCAGACGGTATGTGGCGCTCTTATTTTTTGCCTTTTGGAGCCAAAAACCACCACTTCCCAAACAGTAAAGCAAGAAGACGGGCTGTCAGTGGTCTACCCTTTTCCACAAAATCCTCAAACAGCGATGTTTATTGCAAGTGACTGCGAACTCACCTTAGCCCCTTTCATGCAGCAGGAAGGGGTTTACTACATGATTGTGTACATGAAACCCCGGTCTGTTTATCGCTTTACACCAAAAGACCCGTTCACACACCTTCCCAAAGAATGGAACTATAATTTTGGAGACTGTTTGAATTTTAACACGCACCCTATCGTCACACCAGAGTAAACGGGGATATTTTCCCTCGGCGCCTCAAGTCCAAAAAATGTTACGGCGCCGTAGCATTTTAAAGGCGCGCCAGACGCTCCAACCGCGCTTAATTGCGCGAGCTTGGCTTGCCGTATTCAGCTCATCAACTCTAATACAGACTTTTTCACCTCCTCTGTCAGATCACTGCAATCTGCGATCTGCTTTCTGACACCTGCGATTACTGAGACAGAAAAGCTCTCATACGGAAAAACCTTCCTTACAATTTCTTCTGCAGCATCGGTGTGTCGACACATTTTTAATAATTCGATCAGCTTTTCAGTAAGCATGTTTACATTAAGAGCGGCACAACTTGCTAAAGCATCATACCGCCGTTCAAACTCTGTCGTACACAGATCTAGCAATTCACTTTTACTCAATTGTCGACAAGTCAGGTAATCTAGTAAATATGCCGCTTCCTTTTCCTTTCTTATTGAACTAAAGGGAGCAGTATACCAAATACCTTCTTCAACAAGAATACTTTCTTTTAATTTATTCATTACAAAACTTTTCACTGCCTCATCTGCACACGATTCCAGCCGCTGCGGAATCCTTTTCAGTAAAGCTAATTTTGCGCTATCTCTCGAAGACTGCGACTTTAACGTATTTGCAAGCGACCATAGTCGCCTCATCAGCTTAAGGCTCCCTTCCTGCGCCGCAACCCCTTTTAACAAAGCTGACACCACTCTATCTCTAAAAACGGAATCCGCACCCCCTATTTTGCCCGCCAACGCTAATATTCGGTCCAGCAGGTTAAGGCTCCCTTCCTGCAATGCAATCCCTATGAGTAAATTCGTTTTTACTTCATCCTTAGAAAACAGCTCCGTATCCTCTACTGTATCTGTGAGCGACCATAGCTGCTCCAGCAGCTTAAAACTCCCCTTTTGCCACGCAATTCCATCCAATAACTCCACTGTTACCACATTCTTCCAAAGCCCTCTCTCGAACGTATTTTCAAGCGAATAGAGTGGCTCCATTAGATCGAGGCTTCCTTCCTGCAAGGCCACTCTTTTCAGTAAAATTCTTTTTACCTTCAAACTCAAAAACAAATACGCCATCTTCTCCGTCAACAACCATAGTGGGTCAATACAGTGGAGACTCACTTCCTGAGGGGCAAGACCTTTTATTAAATTTTCTATTATGTCATCCATACAGGAGGTTTGCTTCCTCTCATCTATCCACAGCCTCACTTTATCGAGATCCGCAACACGAATTTTTTCAAAAGAAATTTTTTTTATTAAGTCTATCATTAAGTATTTTGCTGCTCTACGCTCTGTAAGACCTTCGGCCAAAACTATTATTTCGTCAATAAACTCTATGCTCCCTTTCTGAGAGAGAGCTCCTTTTAGTAAAAACGCTTCAGCAAACGGTGAAGAATTCCCCTTCTTTAGCCAATTCATATAGAACTTCAGCTCACCAATAGGTTTAAGCTTGCCAATACAAAAGGCAATATGCAATAGCAGTTCGTTGTTCATCTCTTCTTCACCGCTCGCAAATATGTCAAACCACCGTCTGCTGATCTGTCCTGAAGATGCTAGGCGCTTCATGCATTCTTTCCAACCAACTGGATCTTCCATCAGCATGAAATTCTCTCCACACAAAATCCGAACACGCTCTTCAAAAAGGTGAGAAGTACCTTCTGGGAAAGGATTAGGAACTCTTTTCGCTAAATAAGACAGCTGCCAAATTTCCAACGCATCAATAGATTTTATTGCTAACTTATTTACTTTCATAAGCCATAAACAGCTAAAAACATAATCTATTACAATCTTATCCGAATTTGATTCATCACGGGCGACCATAACGGCCACCATCAATGCATCGAGACCTTCCTTATCGATGCCGTCCGAAGTAGTAATCACAGCTTCTAACTGCCCAACATAAGCATCCAAATCGCCTAAAAATTGCTCTTTGGTTATCGGGTGCCCCTCTTTTGGAGAAGGAACGCTCAGTCTAGGAAGAGAAAGCTTTTTTTTAATGCTTTTTTCCATCGCTTCGTTCAATCGTGATAGCTGGCTGTATTGAGATTGCACATACTTGTTGATCGTAATCTCTTTATTAAGGAAAGAAGATACCCCCTTTAAGGCTCTGAATCTTTCTCCATACGTTAGAAATTCACCTATCGTTGCAATCAAATCTATGCACCCAAGAATAGGGTGTATTTTAGGAGGGTCCATGCGGGGATTTTGTTGCATGTGCAGCGCTGGAAGAAGCGCACTGTTGCCTAAGGGAGGCTTTTGCTGCTCAAATAGTGCTAGCAGCTCACGAGCCAGAGAAAATAGGCTTGCAGTAGAGCCTGGTGTTGAAGGCTTAAAATCCTCCTCTTCATGAGAGCTAAGGGAGGTGTGAGTAAGGGATTCAAAGCGACCAAAGTCGCTGGTAACAGAGAGAGGTGTTACAGAGCGACAGAATAGAGAAGAGGCTACCTTCCAAGCTTTTGCAGAGAGAAGAAAAAGGAGACTTCCAGGAAGAATCACCCCATAAACCACACAGTTTATCGGCATCATGGCTGTAAAGTGGACCGCAGGAGGAGCCCAGCTGTGTTGATCAACCCATCTTTCTACTGAATCTGAGATCTTGCCTGTGCGAGCCTGCCAAAAATCTTTGGCCTGTGAAAAAGTACAATCCGGAGAGCAAGCGGAAAAGCTGACAGGTGATGTGGACATATACGCCTCAAATTAAACCTTGATTGAAGAAGAATGAGCATAACAAAATGTTTTGATTATTCGCTAGAGACACTTTTCAGCGTGGGCAATCCTCAAACCTAAGTACACTCCCTAAGTACACTCAAAGTGTGCTTAGGAATGCCTGCAGGGTTACATTTCGTGTTGACTTTCAGATAAACAAAAGTCTACACTCCAAGCATCAAAAAGGCCGCTCAAGAGATGGTCTGGAGGGCTGCGCGAGGTGTGGGCTCTTGTCCTTCCTTGTAAGAGAACTTGCTAAGAGAGAAGGTGTGATACAAAATAATGAACACCACTTGTAGAAAGTTTTGTGTCTGTTTCAACACCTTACGTGAAAGAAAAAAGCCTGGAAGCAACGGCTAAATGGGGTATGGGGTTGCCCGCTTCCAAAGCCCGAAATCAGCAGCTAGAATATCAGATCATCAACTCTGAGACAGACTTTTTCACCTCCTCTGTCAGATCACTGCAATCTGAGATCTGTTTTCTGACACCTGCGATTACTGAGGAAGAAAAGCTCTCATACGGAAAAACCTTCCTTACAATTTCTTCTGCAGCATCGGTGTATCGACACATTTTTAATAATTCGATCAACTTTTCAGTAAGCATGTTTACATTAAGAGCGGCACAATTCGCTAAAGCATCACACCGCCGTTCAAACTCTGTCGTACACAGATCTAGCAATTCACTTTTACTCAATTGTCGACAAATCAGGTAATCTAATAAATACGCTGCCTCCTTTTCCTTTGTTACTGAACCAGAGGGAGCAGTACACAAAATACCTTCTTCAAAAAGAAGATTTTCTTTTAAGTTATTCATTACAAAACTTTTCACTTTCTCATCTGCATACGATCCCAACCGCTGCTGAATCCCTCTCAATATATCTAATTTTGCGCTATCTCTCGAAGACTGCGACTTTAACGTATCTGCAAGCGACCATAGTCGCCCCATGAGCTTAAGGCTCCCTTCCTGCGCCGCAACCCCTTTTAATAAAGCTGATACCACTCCATCCCTGAAAGCGGAATCCGCATCCCCTATTGTGTCTGCAAACATTAATATTTGGTCCATTAGCTTAAGGCTCCCCTCCTGCAATCCAATCCCTCTGAGTAAATCTCTTTTTACTTCATCCTTAGAAAACAGGTCCGTATCCCCTATTTTATCTGCAAGCAACCATAGTTGCTCCATCAGCTTAAAACTTCCCTTCTGCCACGCAATCCCTTTCAACAATTCTACCTTTACCACATTCTCCCAAAATTCTCTCTCTAACGTATTTTCAACCGCACATAGTTGCTCCATCAGATCAAGGCTCCCTTCTTGTGCCACGACCCTTTTCAGTAAGGCTCTTTTCACCCGAAACCTCGAAGGTACATCCTCTACCTTATCTGCCAACAGCCATAGTCGGTCAATGTAGCGAACACTAATCGCCTGAGGCGCAATTCCTTCGATTAAATTTTCTATTATCTCATCCATACAGGAGGTTTGCTTCCTTTTATCTATCCATAGCCTCACTTTATCGAGATCCACCGCACTAATTTCTTCAGAAGAAATTTTTTTTATTAAATCTATCATTAAGTGTTTTGCTGCTCTACGCTCTGTAAGACCTTCGGCCAAAACTATTATTTCGTCAATAAACTCTATGCTCCCTTTCTGAGAGAGAGCTCCTTTTAGTAAAAATGCTTCAGCAAACGGTGAAGAATTCCCCTTCTTTAGCCAATTCATATAAAACTTCAGCTCACAAATAGGTTTAAGCTTGCCAATACAAAAGGCGATATGCGACAGTAGTTCGCTGTTCATCTCTTCTTCACCGCTCACAAATATGTCAAACCACCGTCTGCTGATCTGT
>JAUIKQ010000072.1 GCA_030430655.1 Chlamydiia bacterium | reverse complement strand
ATTTTAAAAGCGTATAGAGAGTTGCACGATCCGCAGCTTTATTTTTTTATCTACAGCGGAGCGCCTAATAGCAGCGATACAGTAAATGACTTGCATGCCACTATCGTCGAGAGGGTGTCTAAGCTCTTTCCCAACTTAAATATTATTCCCTTTAAACACCAAACAGATGAGCAGTTAGCTCCTTTGCTTGCACGAAGTGATGTGACGATTACACGTAGCGGCGGGGCGACTACATTAGAGTTAATACACCTAAATCAAAAAAAAGCGAAAAAAACCCTTATTCATACAGAAGGAATGATGTATGCAAGCAAGCGGTCAAGACATTTTTCCTTAGATCGATTGCTTTGTCATCTAAACGCGTCTAATCCTGAACCTCAGGGGCTTTCTGCAAAAGTCCTGCGCGTATTTAGAAGGATTTTTCCATGCTTTGGCGTTTTGAAACCCTCCTTTGAAAAAAACGAGCTACAAGAAGTAAAAGCCCTTTTGCGGGAAACATGCCGCTATGAAATGGAAAAAGAAGCGCTCGAAGGCGTCATTGACCAACTAGACAGATATTTGTCTGGAAGCGAAGAGAGCGTCCTAGACTGGAACCAAGAATTGCAATTGGTTTTAACGATTTTAAAGAGGAAAAAACAAAGCGGGCGACTACTCCTTTCCTCCAAAGACAGAGAGAATATTTTAAAAAAAGAGCAAGGGCTTTTGTATACCGAAAATAAGAAAAAGGCAAGAGAAGACCAATTAATTAAAGAAGGGTGTCCTTTGTGGGAAGGATGGAATGCGCGCTACCTGATGCTTGCAACGCCCGACACTCACGTTGTTAATCCAAAGACTGCTTTGCAGCACTTGCGGGAGGTGTTTCAAAAAGAGGAAAAGGATTTGGGCTTAAGCGATGAAGAAATCCCACCTCTCAAACAGCGCCGTTATCGACTTGCGCGTATCCCTCCACTTTGCTAACAGGTATGCATTTTCAAGTGAAACATAGAAAAGCGCTATACTTCGTAAGTAACTGAAAATTAGTGATTCAAGTGTTTTTGCTAAAGAAAACAACCCTATAATATCTACAGCTGCCCTCAAAAACAACCCTATGTTTTCTTGACTTATATGAAAAATTGCTTAAGATCGGCTCAAAAGGAAAGATATTCTATGAAACGAGACCTTGCAGAGTTTTTAATCAGCTGGCTTAATGCCGGTGATCGAAAACCACTTGTCATTCGAGGAGCCAGACAAGTTGGCAAAACCTGGCTCATTCGAAACCTAGCCGAGTCAACAAGCAGGCAACTTATTGAGCTAAACTTTGAAAAAAGGCCTGATTTTGAGTCCTTATTTTCTCCAAACGTGCCTCAAGAGATTATCAGCAATATTGCTGCAGCTTTTGGCAAGACGATCAAGCCAGCCGACACTATTCTCTTCTTAGATGAAATACAGGCTGCTCCTCATCTCCTTGCAAAGCTTCGTTGGTTTGCAGAAGAGATGCCCCAGCTTCCAGTTGTTGCTGCCGGATCTCTCTTAGACTTTGCTTTAGCAGATCATGCGTTCAGCATGCCAGTCGGTAGGATTGGCTATATGTATTTGGAGCCACTTTCCTTCGAAGAGTTTCTGGATGCTGCGGGTTATTCTCAACTTAGAGCGTATCTCAAAACCTATCACTTGGGTAAGCAAATTCCGGTCGCGATTCATAAGCAATTTATGGCTTTGATGAAGGAGTATCTAATTATTGGTGGTATGCCGGCTGCTGTATCGTCTTGGGTTACAAAAAAAAATCTTCAGTCCATCAGTCAGGTGCACTTTGATCTTCTTGCTACCTATCGTGAAGATTTTGCTAAATACCGAGGGCGTCTTACTACGGACCGTTTAGAAGAAATATTAGCATCGATCCCACGTCAGCTTGGAAAGAAATTTGTTTATTCTCACGCTAACTCCGAGGTGAACACCCCTTCTTTGAAACAAGCGCTCGATTTGCTCACTAAAGCACGTGTTTGTCATAGAGTATTTGCAACCTCTGCAAATGGATTGCCTCTCAATGCTGAGGTTAAGGAAAAATTTTTTAAGGCAATTTTACTCGATTGCGGGCTAGTCAGTGCAGCGTTAGGGCTTTCCTTGCATCAGCTGAATTTTGTATCAGAGCTCATACTCATCAATAGCGGAGGACTCGCAGAGCAGCTAGTGGGTCAACAGCTTAGAACCCTTTTCCCCCCATTTGTTCCTCCTTCGCTCAACTATTGGCAGCGTACCGAGATCAATGCAAATGCAGAAGTTGATTATGTCATTGCACATAAAAGTCAAATTATACCGGTAGAGGTCAAATCCGGAAGGAGAGGAACCCTTAAATCACTGCACTACTTCATGGACAGCAAGGTAAGGAGTTTAGCTGTTAGAATCAATTCTGATTATCCCACATTCGGTCCTGTGCATGTAAAAACGACGAGTGGTTCTGCTGCGAAATATTCTCTTCTCTCTGTGCCCTTCTATCTCGTTGGACAGCTCCATCGACTTCTTGCTCAAGCCGCAGAAATTTAAGTAGAATCGCGCGTACTTAAGTTATAAGCAGTGCAAAAACTCGAAATGTAGTGCCGCGAATTTTTTGCAAGACACTGAAAATCAACAATCCCTTATTATAGGATGCGGAAGTTAAGTGGGAAGGATAGAATGCGCGTTACTTGGTGGTTGCAGAGACGGCGTCTGCGGTGTTAATCCAAAAACTGCCTTGCAGCACTGGTGGCTTAAGAAGAGAAGGATTGGGGCTTAAGCAATGAAAAAATCCTACCTCTCAAACAGCGCCGTTATGGACTTGCGTGCCATATCCCTCCACTTTCCTCACTGACGACTAAATACCAGGTAATATAAACTCTGAGTTTTTGCGTGAATAATCTTAATAGCCTGTGGTTAACCTAATGGAAGTAACAAAAGGGGAATATGAAAAGCGCGTTGAGACGCTTTTGCAGCATGACTTTTACTATTATGTAGAATGCGCGCCGCGCATTTCAGATTATCAATACGATCAACTACTAAAAGAGTTAGAACAGATAGAAAAAGCGCATCCCGATTGGGTGGTCCATTATTCCCCTACAAAAAGGATTGGAGAAAGAACAACGCAAGGCTTTAAGCGTATTAAACACTCTCATCCCATGCTTTCTTTATCAAATACGTATTCTCAAGAAGAAGTCGGTGAATTTATTCGTCGCATTGCGAAAAATGTAGGCCATGCTAGAGCAGAATTTAGTGTAGAGCTGAAAATTGATGGAGTGGCTATTGCTGTGCGTTATGAAAAAGGGACATTTGCCTCTGCAGCGTCGAGAGGAAATGGCACGTTTGGAGATGATATTACCAATAACATAAAAACCCTTTCCTCCGTTCCGCTAAAACTTAGAAAAAAGGATCTACCGCAAGTCTTGGAAATCAGGGGAGAAGTTTTTTTGTCCAGTGCGCAATTTGTCCGTTTAAATCAAGAAAGAGAGGAAGCGGGACTAGAGCCGTGGGCTAATCCTCGTAACGCCGCTGCAGGTGCTTTAAAGCTGCTGGATCCAAAAGAAGTGGCCAGGAGGAAATTGAGCGTGGTCTTTTACGATGTTGTAACTGCAACCGATTTGAAAGAGCAGTGCGCTGTTCATACATTTTTGAAGCAGCTGGGGCTTCCCATAGCAAACGAAAACCACTATGCCGTTTGCGCTGATCTCAAGGCAATAATGGACTTTTCCCAGAAAATTGAAAAGCAGCGTTGCGCCTTGCCCTTTGCCATTGACGGGGTTGTGATCAAACTCAATAACTTGGAAGAGCAAAAGGCCTTGGGGTTCACGGGGAAAAGCCCGAGATGGGCAACCGCTTACAAATTCGCTCCAGAGCAAGCAACAAGTCAAATCGTGGACATACTTTTGCAGGTAGGCAGGACGGGTGTGGTTACCCCAGTGGCGTGTCTAAAACCAACTTCTTTGGCTGGAAGCGTAATAAGGCGCGCGACCTTGCACAATTACGAAGAGATCAAACGGAAGGATATACGTGTTGGAGACACCGTTATTCTTGAGAAGGGAGGAGATGTAATTCCTAAAGTTGCTCAAGTTATCACGGATAAGCCCCGAGGAGTGAAATGGCAAATGCCAAGCCTGTGTCCTATTTGCCACACAAAGCTTGTAAAGAAAGAAGGGGAAGTGGCCATGCGCTGTCCTAATTCTAGTTGCAGTGGCCAACAGATAAGAAAAATCCTTTTTTTTGCAAGCAAAGGTGCCATGGATATTCGCCATTTAGGCGAAAAAGTTGTGCATAAGCTTGTTCAATCTCAGCTTATTCATTCGATTGCGGATTTGTACCGCTTGCAAAAAAAAGATCTTTTGCAGCTTGAGGGTTTTTTGGAGAAATCAGCGGATAAACTCTTGCAAAGCATAGAACGTTCCAAACACACGACGTTAGATCGGTTTATTTTTTCTTTAGGCATTCCTTACGTTGGAAAACAAACAGCGCGCATCTTAGCAGAGCATGCTCAAAGTGTTCAAAGCCTATTGCACCTAAACAAGGAAAACCTGCTTGGTTTAGAAGGCATTGGAGAAACGGTTGCCACAAGCATAAGCGATTTTTTCAAAAATAAAGAACATATTTCCTTAGTAGAAACATTGCAGCAACTGGGTGTAAAAGTGGCTTTGGAATCAAAAAAGGGCAAGTCTCTATCGGGCATCTACTTTGTGCTAACAGGCACGTTGGAAAAATACACGCGTCAAGAAGCGCAAACCCTTATCGAACAAAGAGGAGGCGTTGTCCAATCTGCTGTAACAAAAAAAACGCAATTTGTCGTCAAAGGAGAAAACCCAGGGTCTAAAGTAGAAAAGGCCCGCAAGCTCAACATTCCGGTACTGTCTGAAGAGAAATTACTTGATCTTTTGGAAAAAGAAAACTAAAATGGCTCCTCTTGTATCGCGTCAGAGGGTAGAGAGAGTGTGGAGCATAGTGGTTGGAAGCGTCAGTCGGGTTTTATTTGGGCCGTCTTAGGCTCGGTGGTTGGGTTTGCAAACATATTGAGCTTTTCTTCCCAGTGCTACCGCAATGGAGGAGGCGCCTTTCTTATTCCTTACCTTCTCACGTACTTAGTTTTGGGTTTTCCTTTGCTTTTGTTGGAAGGGTTGGTAGGGCAAAAAAACAAGCAGCCCCTGGTTTCTGCGTATGGGCAGGCTATAGGTTTTCCTGGCCGTTGGATAAGCTGGGTGTTTATTTTGGCCTGCTTGACGATTGGGGCTTTTTACGTAGTATTGACGGGCTATTCTCTGATATACGCTTTCTTGGGCATTGGCAATCACATTCCCTTTGATACAGCCCACTTTTTTAAGGAAGTGTTTTTAGGCTCTACGCATTCTATTACGGATTTTGGCCGTCTTAACTACACGGTGCTGGGCGCTGTTTGCATCATTGCTTTGTTTGTGTGGTGGACTTTGACCCGTTCTATTGCGTCTGGCATTGAAAAAATTTGCTCCTTTATTATGCCTTTGCTGGCGATATTAGTTGTTTTTTTTGCTGTTTTAGCCAGTTGTTTGCCAGGGGCGATGATAGGTATTTACCATTTTCTCTGCCCTGATTTTTCTCGTCTTTTAGACGCAGCGCTTTGGAGGGATGTTTTTGGCCAGGTATTTTTTTCCCTGTCTCTGGGGCTTGGTATTATTACAGGGTATTCCCAGTACGGAGACCATCGCGTGAACTTGAAAAAAGCAATGACCTATGTTGCCATTGGAGATTTTGTTATTTCTTTCATCGCAGGGTGGGTGATTTTTGCCTGCATCGGCTATATGAGCCACAGTAGTATGACTTCTTTTGATACTATCGTTAGCACAGACTCTGTATTTGAAATAGGATTTATCCTTTTTCCTAAAATATTGTCTAGTTTAGCAGTAGAGTGGAAAAGGCTGCTTTTATTTACTTTTTTCTTTTGCGTGTTCATTGCAGGGATCACTGGAGTTTTTTCTATTGTAGAGAGCGTTGCTGGAAATGTGGAAAGAGAATTTCGTTACTCAAGAAAGAAAAGTACTAGCTTTGTGATTCTTTGCATGAGCTTACTCGCTGTTTTGTTTTGTATGGGAAATGGGCAGCTTATCATTGGAGCGCTAACGCCTGCGGTGCTGGGCACTGTCATGATTGTCAGTGCACTTTGTGGAAGTCTTGTTTTTATGTCAAAAAAGTATGCTCCTCATCTAGAGGGAGATTCCTTGTGGGGTAAGGACAAGAAGAACTGGCTTTACTATACTTTAAAAGGCGTGATACCGCTTATTCTCTGCTTTGCTTTGATTTGCAGTTTGATTACAGAATTTGTTACTATAGACGTTGGCTCTTATCTGCGATGGTTTTGGATTGGTGGGAGCGTTTTTGTGGCAAAAAAGCTTGCCTGTCTTGGTAAGGCGCGCCAAGTGTTGAATGCCCATGTTACTAAATGAGACAGGGATGAGGAAAAAATTCTTCTTGCTAATTTCCCCCTGTTTTCCGCTATAGTGCGAAGAAAGATCTGGAAGGTATGAGTGAATTGATGTGGACTCGAACAAAAATTGTGGCTACGATAGGCCCTGCTTCTTCGTCGACAGCGCAGATTCAAAAGCTTATCGCGGCGGGCATTAACGTAGCTCGGTTAAACTTTAGCCATGGCACGCATGAGGAACATAAGGAAACGATTGCGCGTTTAAAACAAGCGCGTGTGGTGGAGCGGGTTCCTCTCGCCATTATGCTTGACACAAAAGGGCCTGAGATACGTGTAGGGACTTTAACAGGGGGGAGTATTGAGCTTGTTGATGGCCAAGCTGTTACCTTAGGGAAGCACACTGATGTATGCGATATTCCGATTTTCCCACATAGCGTGCTCGATGACCTTCAAGTTGGCATGGAGGTGCTGTTTGACGATGGGTATATTGCAACCCAAGTTATCAGCAAGAAGGGGAGTAGTGTTCAGTTAAAGGTCCTAAATGGGGGAGAGTTGAAGAGCAATAAGGGGGCTAATATCCCTCATGAAGCTATTCAGCTGCCAACGCTTACCGAGCAAGATTGCAAGGATATTATTTTTGGATGTGACCAAGGAGTTGATATCATTGCAGCTTCTTTTGTGCGATCCGTTCGTGCAATCGGCGTAGAGCAGCCTTGTTAGTTCCCGCTTTT
>JAUIKQ010000004.1 GCA_030430655.1 Chlamydiia bacterium | reverse complement strand
CAGGTCGGTCTGTCCTCTGCATGAGCTTTTAAAGAAGCCTGGTTTTGGTTTATTCCAAAGCCAGGCTTTTTGCGTTTAGCTTGTTGTTCTATGAGTTTTGCTGGTGATGTTTGAGGCTTATTCCAGGTTCAAAATTGGTTGAACAGGTACAAACGGAGGGTGACTCAGCATCGCGTTGACGATGTTCGGATTTTGGCTACTCGGCCATTGATCCAGCCGGCGATTTTGACGGAGGAGATTCCTCGGTCGGAGGCGCACACGGAGGTCGTCCATGAGGGTCGGCGGGAAGCGAGTGAGATTATCCAGGGGAAAGACCAGCGGTTGTTGGTGATTGCGGGGCCTTGTTCAGTGCATGATCCGGCGGCTTGTTTGGAGTTTGCGGGGCGGTTGAACGAGATTCGCAAGCAGTACGAAGACAAGATGCTGGTGATGATGCACTTATCGAGCAGATCCGTATGAAGCCGACTAGGACCCAAAGTGGTGTGGCACCAATAACTGTACTGACGAAACCATTCCCGTGCCCTGGAAAATGCTTAATACACGCCATCTGGCCCCCAGCTTCTATTCCCTGCATCATTAAAACCCCTTTTCTCGCTACCTGAGCAGAATCATCACCAAAGGAGCGGACACCTATCACCGGATTATTAGGATTGCTATTAACATCGAGCACAGGCGCTAAATTCATATGAATACCCATAGCAGCGCCGCGGCCTGCGATAACATAGCCCAAATCAAAAATCAGTTCCTCACAAGACCTCGGCAGCGCCCCTAAAGTCAACGCTCTTGGTAGCCTTATCTCATCTTTCAGCCTTTGCGCGAGCCCAATCTCTGCATCCATCGCATAAAAAAGTGGGAAGGGCGCATGTTGACTAAGCTCCTGCATGACCTCTTTAAGCTCACTGGTGCTTTTAATACTTAGCAGTATGTTGTCTACTCCATAAACATCAATCAAAGTCTTCACAACAGGCACATCTTTTTTCCCAAAGCAGGGAATCATAAACACTTTCCCTATCTGCTTGCTATCGCACGCCAAGAGAGACGCTTGGAGAAAAAAAAGGAAAAGGAAAAAATAACGCATAGTAAGGTGATCCTTGCTTTTTTGCTTATTTTGCGATTGATATCAAGAGAGCAAATACGCTAATCTCTTTCTCGAAATCAGCGTCAGCGTGCTTAATCGCAAAAATAAAAAGCAAGGATAGCACGCTTTGTAATAGATTGACAGGGGGTAAACGATGGGAATAATAAATAGCTACTCCGTGCCACGGGATGCACAGATCGCAAAGGAATGTCTGAAAGGAGCTATTTCATACACAAGGGTGGAAGATGCCCCTTTAAAAAGCCGCGCCTTTTCCTCTGCTCTCTTAATAGCCACTTTTGCTCTCAATTTATTCAATACTGCGGTGTTTTACCCATTAAGATCCATGGCCTATTTTACGTTAGGTCTCCTCACTCTGCCCTGCACGGGAAAGCGGTTTTTTACCCACGCTCAACAAGACTTATTCCATTTAGCAAAAAGTGTAGCGTTTCTCTTTGAGCTCCTATTTAGCCTACCAGTAGCGCTTATCTATCCCGCTTGGATGCAATCCCATCTTCCTCCATACACTCCTGCACTTTTTCAACAAATCACGAATATCTGCCCCTTAGCGAATCCATCTCTTGCTAACAACTGTTTCATGAATGCTATCTTGCAAATGCTGGTCCATGTCCCTCATTTGGGAGAAAACATTATCCAGCAGCTACCGGATGGACAGCTTAAAACCGCTTTGATCCAATGGGCTAGAGAATACTGCCAAGCAAGCCAAGATAATGAAACAGTAGCAATCCATACACAGCCTATTCGCGATGCCATCAGTGGTTGTTCAAATCTTTCCTCCTCGAAAAAGCAAGAAGACGCAACAGAATTCTTTTCCTCTCTTTTTAGCGAGATGAAGGGGACGGACGAAAACCCGTTGATGATAGGTACTCGATCGCGCTCAACAGGGTGGCTATTGACTCAAGAAACCACGAATCTAAATGATTCAGCGCTTGAACTGTACACCGATCAGTCCAGTTCAGAACAAACATATTGGAAAAAAAGTGGTAAAAATCCAGTGCAAAGAGATGGCAACGATGCATATGAGAGCCATATCTCTCTAGCCCTTCCCCCGTCTTCCGGGCCGCAAGAGAAAATCTTGCCTCTAAGCGAAGCCATCAAAGGATATTTTCTAGAAGAGCATCCTACCGAAAAGGATTTAGGAAAATGCAAGTACTGCGCTCTAGATAATGGGAGTAGGTTTCTGATGACTAAAACGGAGCATTACCTCACGGCTCCACCTCTAGTACTCCCTTTAAGTTTTAAACGGTTTGCAAATCTAGGACGCAAGGTCAATAAAATCAGCAGCCCAGTTAGTGTACCACCAACGTATGCGCTCTTTGTGGAAAATGGACAGCAGAAAACATACCATGAATATAGGTTGCAAGGGTTCATCGTCCACCAAGGGCGAAATATACAACAAGGGCACTACGTTGCATACATCTTCAAAAATGGCTGCTGGTACTACGCAAGCGATAGCCAAATCCATAAGATAACAGAGCAGGTAGCATTAAGAGCCGCAAAGCAAAGTTACCTCCTTTTCTATACATACCAAAACCAAATAACACCAGCGCAGGCCCAAAAAACAGCTGCGCAAAACGCACCACACGAGCACATAGAGAGATAGCCCGCTAGGCAGCCTCCAGATAGGTCCTATTGCGCTAATTATAAGTTAGTTACAATATTAGCTTGTATATAAACTCTATTACCACATAAATAATAAGTTTTTAAACTTAACTATTTATATTTAATAATAAATGTTATATAATACTTTTATATAATAATTTATTTAGGTATAAGAATGACTATAGTTGGCCATTATTGCACGCCAAAAGATGCAGAAATAGTCAAAGCCTGCATTGCGGATGGAATAAGCTGTACAAGACGCCGCGGATTTATAGACCGGCGGGTGATATCAACCGCTTTTTTAGTAGGGGCTTTCGCTATTAACTTACTCAATATTGGAGTGTATTATCCCACTAAAACACTGTTGAGTTTTACTATTGCCCTCATTACTTTGCCCGCTTACCCTTGGATGAAAGGAAAGTTTTTTGCTGCATCAAAAGAAGGCATAGTTGGGCTTGCCAAAAGCATAGCGCTCCTCTTTCAAATACTCGTGAGCCTTCCTATAGTGCCTATCTACCCAAAGTGGGTAGAATCTACCTCTTCTTGCGGCGCATCGCAAATAAGTAAGGCGCAGCAGCCACCACCAAAAATCTCCCCGAGGCAAAGAGCCACGCCAAAAAACTCTCACCCTCCAAAACCAAAGTCACCCACTCTATCTTCTAAAGTAAAGCCCCATAAGCGACCTTGGCAAAGCCTAGCGCTGTCCCGTGCAAGACCTCTGCCGACCACCCCAGCACGCATGCCGCTCCAAACGCTCTCAAAGCAATCTAAACCAATAGTAGGCGTAAAGGGATTAAAAAACGAAGATAGTGCAAGCTGCTTTATGAACGCTGTTTTGCAAATTATGGTGCATATTCCCGCCTTGAGAGAAAGTGTCATTAGCCAAATGCAACCAGGATCCTTGAAAACTTCCCTAGAAAATTTTTTAAGCAATTATCAAAATCGAGGCAGTACTGAACCGATTGCGACCGCTGCCATACGCAGAGCCGCTAGCCAACAATCTAAAAGCAGCTACCCTATTGCTTCAAGCGGCAGACAAGAAGATGCGCATGAATTTTTACAGCTACTGATGTCGCATAAGACTAGCTTCACGCGCAGTCCCCTGATTCAAACGCAAGAAACCGATATCGGCTATTTTCTCGGAGGAGACGCAAATGTACTCCACCACCGTCTAGCACGGAATGCCACCTTCCTAGACCACTTTTCTCTGCCCATAACACCACAAGCTTCTTCTCTAAGCGCAATGATGGAGCAATACTTCGTAGTCCCTCATGGCCAAAACGATAAACACTTTTTCATGGAAGACAAAGCATTTGTAGTAAAGGAAACACGAACACAGCTATGTCACGCTCCAGAGCTCCTTCCAATCTATTTCAAAAGATTTGCTAACAGTAGTACGAAATTAAATAACAAAATTGACGTACCAAAGACCTACACACTTCCCGCAGAATTCACTCAAGACAAAACCGCTCACGCCTACGCACTCCAGGGTTTTATTGTGCATATAGGCGCAGCAAACATCGGCCATTATGTTGCTTACTTTTTGAAGGAGGGAAAATGGTACTGTGCAAATGATACTCTTGTAACAATATGCTCAGAAACACAAGCACTGCAGGCGGCTAAAGACAGCTATATGACATTTTATACACGCCAAAAAATGCTAACTCAAAACCACATACCCAAGCAACAGCAACAAAAAAACATGCATAAAACACAAGCTGTGGTTGATGTCACTAAATTCAATTTCCTAAGCAATGAGGAAAAGCAAGACTCACTAGATCAAGACATAGAAGCAATTATAACTGCCAATAGCTTGATTACTTACGACCTTGAGCAGCTGACAAGACCCTCCCCTACCCTTTCTCACTACTCACAGGTCTTCATAGCAGAGTATCTAAGCAAAAAAAACAGTAATTATACCCAAGCAATTGAGGCTTTACAACAACACCTCCTATCTTTGCAAAGCAAAGAGGCGATGGAGCAGTATCTTCAGGGACTAGAGAAAAAAGCTAAGAACCCCTGCGTAGAAGAGCTGCAGTTTTTAATTCACAAGCTACCTCCATCAATAAGACCTAAAAAAACAGTAAACAGCCAAGAAACGGCAAAGAAAGCAATAGCGCTTGCTAAGCAAAACCTTATTACTTACCAAAAGTGAATAAAACGCTTAATATCGTAAAAAGTAACATAAAGGAAGAAAAAAACAAGCAAGGCAACAAAAGGTAGAACCAGTCGTTGCATAGTTTTAGGATGCAAGCGACGTCGCGTAAAAAACTCTACTACTCCAAAGCAGATGTGCCCACCATCAAGTACAGGGATAGGAAGCAAGTTCATTACACCCAAATTTAAGCTGATGAATCCAAGCCAAAATAGCGCTTCTTTAAACCCCAGCGACCAGCTGCTTTGCATGACATGTATTATCCCAACGGGCCCACTTAGGTATTTGGGGGCCACCTTACCGGTAAATAAATCGCCAAGTGTCCGGCGCATGTCTTTTAAAACAAGTAGGCACTGCTGCCATGGAGATGGATTGTAAATCACTGTCTTATCCAGCAAAGAAATCCCCAACATAAGACGGTTTTCATACCGGTTAAATGCAGACAAAGCGCGCGCTTTTTCTTCTACATTGTTAATATTTCCAATCGCTTTTCTCTCCTTGTCTAAGGCAATAGTTTGCTTGCTTTTCAATTCCGCGCTCATAGGAAAGTCTTTCATGGGCAGTAGAGCAACAGGCTTGAGATACACAAAATCTCCCACTGCTGTCACATTATTATCCAAAACAGCGGCTTTAGTCACCAAGCGCCGCAAGTCTTGCCAGTTTGTCCCATGAATAAATTGAAAATCGGCCTCTTTCCACGAAACCGCTTTGCTCACCCCTTTCCTCTCCACAATCACAGACGCATGCCTCTTTTGCAAACGGGTGAGAATATCTGTAACACTTTGAACTGCCATCCCGTCCACCCCAACAATCTGGTCTCCAGGCTGCAGTGCAGAGTAGAGCGTCTCTGCCTCTTTTCGGGGCAATACCGTTTCAAAATCATGATTAAAATAGTTTAGGGGAGCCTGCACTACTCCCTGATAAGAAAGAAAATAGGGAATAAAAGCCAAACTTTTTAAACGACTGTTTGCTAAACCCGCTTCATACTGCCAGTCTACAAAAGCCGCTATTTCTGCATCTTCCACCCGCAAATCAGCAAAAGTGATTCGAGGTACCCTAGCAAAACGGTACTGATCTCCTCGCTTGATTTGCAAAAACGCATAACCATCGTTGAGAAGATGCACTAAATGCAGAGAAGAAAAAACCGTTTCGCCATCTACCCAAACAACCCGATCCTCCGCCTGAATTCCACTTTCTTGAATAGGCGAAGACTTTTGAAAAAATGTAGAGGGCTTGTAGATCACATAATTTGCAGACGCCACAATACCAACGGTACTCGTTCCTTCCATTCTCTTGTCAAAGTAGGGAGATAAAACAAAAGAAAAAGGCTGCTCTTCCCCTGTCAGGTAATTGAGATGGTAGCCTTGTATGCCAACGCGCGCTATATCTGCGATACCTGTATAGCGAACGTCTTGAAGCCCACGATACGCGTGCCCGCCATAGTACGTAAGGACATCACCCGGACGCACGCCGCTTTTATATAGAGGAGAAGCGGTGTCTACAAACCCAACCAACTTTGTGTGCTGCGAAAAGGGTTGCTCTCTACCCCCCATTCCCCAAATGATAGAAAAAGCAAAAACAGCAAAAATAAAATTTGCTAAAGGGCCAGCAAAAGCAACAGCTATGCGCGCCAAGGGACCTTTCGTGTAAAACCCCCCTTCAACACGCATCAAATCTTTTTTCCCTTCTTTTTCCATCCCAGCGATTTTGACGTACCCTCCAAAGGGAATCCATCCGATCTGCCAAACTACCCTGTTATGGGTCCACTGCTTAATCGGTCTTCCAAGGCCTACACTGAACACCTCCACGCGCATGCCCACAAAACGCGCCACCAGATAGTGACCAAGCTCGTGAATAAAAATCAAAAACCCGATGCCTATGATCGCTAGCAGCAGGTACAAAAAACCTATCCCCATGACACCTAAACAGTTGCAGTTTACGCAAAAGACACTGAAAGTCAGAGTCTTACAAAAGAAAGGACTATATCATGAAAAAGGGAAAAAGTCAATGAAGCGAAATGGCCGCCCTGGGCGGTTGCACTTAAATTTTTACTAAAAGCGGTAGCAACTATATCAGATATCCTTTCCTGGGACAGGGCTATCTTAAAAAAATAGAGAGCCTACTCATAAGATTGTCTGCTTTCGTCTTTGCATTACTTTTGCTTTTTCTGCAAGTAGTTGCTTAATCCCTAAATGGAAGAAATACACAAGACCACTGAGGACGACTAAAATGCCTGCTGTGGAAAGTGCTAAGCCGTACACGGTAAGCATGTGTCGAGAAAGCGCCACACTTGCTAAAGCAAGTAGCGTACTAAAACCCATAGAAAAAAATATCAAGTGACGCAGTTTATGGGTATATAATTTGCCCAAGATAACCGGTATAACTAAAAGAGACAAAAAAAGCACAACACCAACAGCGCGAAAAGCCACAATTGCAGTAAAAGCCGTCTGTAACATCAATAGATAGTAAAAAAAAGAAGAGGCAATACCTACATTTTTTGCAAAAGTATTGTCAAACGTAACAATTTTTAAAGGAGTGTAAAATAAAAATACGATGCTTAAATTAAACAAAAAAATACCACATGCCATCCAAAGATCATGGTAATGCAAAGCATCTACATTCCCCATCAATACCTCAACTCCCAAATGCAAATGGCGCATGTAAACAGTTAATAGTAAAATGCCCAATGCAAAGAGCGCAGTAAATACAAATCCGATGCTCGCATCTTGCCGAACGCCTAGCTTACTTTTGAAGAAATGCGAAGCACAAGTCGTGAAGATAGCGCTTAAAATAGAAGCGGTGATAATGCTTTTTAAAGATAAAAATTCACTCGTTTGCAAAAAAAACTGCATACCAAGATAAGTGAGCACCAGCCCCAGCAAAATGGTGTGCGAAAGAGAGTTTGCCAACATAGCCGCTCTTCGCAAGACAAGAAACACGCCTAAAAGTGCGGACGACCAGCCGATAAAAGCCAGGGTGAAAATCTGGACCTCATCAGAATAGAGCGAGCAGACAGCCCCGTCCCCTTTTATGAAAAGGAAAATACGCTGAAACAAAAGACAAAAAAAATCTAGGAAATCACAGTCCGTGTACGGATTCATGGCCCTTCCTCTTTTCTGGGGATATGGCGGCTATGTGGGTCGGTCTTGGGATAGTCTAAAAGGGCATCTAAAGAGGCTTCCATTTCTTGAGAAATGATATGCTCCATCTCTTCAGCATTGCAATGGACTTTGTTGAGGCTATACCCCAAATGGCGTACTAAATACACTTCCCAAAGGCGGTGTAGACGCACCAGATGCCTAGCTTTTTTTGCCCCTTTTTCTGTCAGATACCACTTTTTCTCTCTTTGTTTTGCAAGGCCTTGCAAAAGCAGCGCAAAACCAATCACTGGGTGTATGTGACACACTAAAGCCTGCTCCTTTTCTCGCTTCCACAAGGTTTTTACCGCATTTTCTATGTTACACTGAAACTGAAAGCAGAGACGACGATATAGCCTTGGCAATAATCCCCTATTGGGAGTGGTGAACAACAAAATCAAAGTGAGGCAAACCGCAACTAACAAAATAATGGGACCCGTAGGCAGAGCGCGCGGCCCTTGCAGGGAAAGCCACAGTCCAAGTATGGAAGAAAGAGCACCAAAAAGGGCGCTAAACAAGAGGAAAGAAGAAAATTGACAAGTGACTTGCCTTGACGCAATAGGAGGAGCAATCAACATGCCCGCCATTAGTACTACTCCCAGACTACGAATGCCCACGACAACGGCTATCGCTAAAAAACAGTTATACGCTATATCCACAAAGAAATACCTTACTCCTAAACTTTTGGCAAAAGCAGGATCAAAAAAAGTCATTATAGCTGTTCGATAATAAAAAATAACTATAGCAAGCAACACAGCGCTTAAACCTGCGTAAACCACGATATGTACCTCCCTGAGGGTGGCAGCCTGCCCGTATAGGTAAACCTGTACCGACTGATAGGTAACAGGATCTGTCTGTTGTAAATAGCTCACGAGCAAAACACCCAAGCCTAAGAAAAAACTTACTATAAAGCAAAGCGCTGTGTCAGGGCGTAGTCCACCTATTTTCTGAATATAGTAATTCACTGCAAGGCCAAGCAAAGAAAAAACAAAGCTGCCTAAAAACACCGCTAATGTCATAGAAAAGGAAAAATAGGCAAAAGCCATTGCTCCCAAGATCACCCCCGGATAGCAACTATGCGAAAGGGCTTCTCCTATTAAAGAAGCCCGTTTTAAGTAAGCAAGCGCTCCCACGATAGAAGAAAAAATGCTCATAAAAAGTAAGCCAAGGCCCACACATCTGAGCAAAGGATCAAAAAAAAGTAGCGTTAACGTGTAGCGCATCTAAGATATTCCGTAGGTCTTTTTAGAAGAAATCTTGGATAGCTCTTCTAAAAATGCACCCTTTGTGCCATAGGCTTTGTCTAAGTTTTTAGCGGACATCACTTGGGCAACAGGACCTGAAGCAATGAGACTCGTATTGAGCAGCAAAAGATGATTGAAATAAGCCTCCACTGCATGTAAACCATGATGCACGATGATAACCGTTTTTCCCTGTCCCCTCATTTCCTGAAAAAGTTTCATCAGCATTTTTTCCGTCGATAAATCAATCCCAGAAAAAGGCTCGTCCAGTAGATATAGGTCTGCATTTTGGAGCAAGGCTCTTCCTATAAATAACCGCTGCTGCTGCCCTCCTGATAATTGCCCAATTTGGCAGTGCGCAAACGGAGTCATCTCTAGTCTTTCAAGCTCAGCTAGCGCAGCTAGCTTGTCTGCCTTAGACGCCCACTTCATTCTTCCCATTTGCCGATAACGCCCCATTAACAACAAATCAAAAACCGTGATAGGAAAATCCCAGTCGACGCAGCTGCGCTGCGGCACATACGCGACCTTGCTGCGTACTTTGTTTAAAGACTTACCAAAAAGTAAAACCCTCCCTGAAATCGGGCGAATAATCCCCACAAGCGTTTTTAACAAAGTGCTTTTGCCCGCGCCATTAGGACCGATAATTCCTACTAATTGCCCTTTTGCAATGGCAAAATCTAAATTCCACAAAGCCACTTTTTTGTTATATCCTACGGTCAAATGCTGGGCTGATAAAACAGTATCTTGCACGCCTTATAACACCAAATGCTCTGCTATAACGTTTGTATTATGTTCTAACATTTCAATATATCCTTTCCCTCCCATAGAATCCCCATACAGAAATGGATGCGCCAAAGTAACTCGGTGTCCATTTTTCTCGCATAACTCTACAATTCTCTTCAAGGTGTCTTGATTGACGTTAGATTCTGGAAATACCACCCCGATCCTGTAAGCGCAAAGATGGTTTACTACTTTTGTTAAATCCATAATGCCTACCTGTCCTTCCGGAGCAAGCCCTTCTGGAGCAATACACCTTTGATGCCACTTTTCTCGATCTTTGCCTTCTACGAAATAGCGACGTACAAAGTAACCAAAGGCGTCGTGACTTGTCACTAAGTAGCGGCGATCTGCCGGAATCGTTAAGAAAATGTTCGCTATTTTTTTATCCAGCTGCAGCAACGTTTCCTTGCACTCCTTTGCACGCTGTTTGTAAAAATCCAGCCCTTCTGGATCAAGATTACCTAAGACCTCAGCTATGGGATCTGCGATTTGCGCCCATAAAAACACATCCATCCATACGTGAGGATCTATTTGTCCGTCTACGATAAGCTTTTCTTCTTTTCTCTGGAAAAAGATAGCATCGCCTAAAGCAAAGCTATGCAAGTGGTTTTCGAGATGATAGGATAAACTCGCTCCGTGCTCTAAGCCTAGGCCATTATAAAAAATCACCTCCGCTCGTTTTAATTTCTCATCATCCCCTTTAACAAGTTCATAGCTGTGAGGATCCAGTCCATTTTTAATTAAGACCAGATTATCAATTCTCTCTCCCCCAATCCATGCCACAATATCCCCAATCATGTCGGTAGTGCACAAAACTTTCAGCTTCTCACTCCCCTCCATCCATTCTCGAGCTTTATTGGGCTGCCGCTCACACCCACAAAGCAGCGCTGCAACAGCGGCGATACAAG
This sequence comes from Chlamydiia bacterium, assembly GCA_030430655.1. Lineage (GTDB taxonomy): Bacteria > Chlamydiota > Chlamydiia > Chlamydiales > Simkaniaceae > JAUIKQ01. The sequence goes on along the minus strand of JAUIKQ010000004.1, from coordinate 32,521 downwards.
CAAGCCACTTCACATGCCCTCCTTTCCAAGGAAACGGAGTAAAGAGAGGGGATAAATTCCGTTACTACATCCCGACCGAAAATGAATCTTTATGCCAAAACATCCTACATTTTTCATAGAGTAGGCAAAGACATCTTTCTCAAAAATCTTTTCCTTATTTTGACGACATTTAACACAAGGACAAAACCGCTGGACGACCGCCAAACAAAAACAGTCCTCCCTTCCATCTCGCCATTTTATAGCAAAATGTTTGTCATCCACAATCCATGCTTTATCTATCATTATCCTGATCCCAAAACAACTCAAACGGAGGAAAAATATTTCTTGTTATGTGGTCTGCTTGGGAAGCGACAATCTGTTGCATTACCTTCCAGCCTTTGGTTTCCATCCATTTTTGATTATTGAAGGGGAGCGCAAAAGCAGGGTCAAGCGGAATCTGACCAAGCAAAGGAAGGCTGAATTCTTTCGCTAAAATTTCTCCTCCTCCCTCTCCAAATAAAGTAAATTTTTTTCCTAAAGGATCTTCCCAATAACTCATATTTTCTACTACTCCACCTATAGGTACATTTGACTTAGAAAGCATCTGCAGCATCTTTCGTACGTCTAACACAGAAACTTGCTGCGGCATCGTGACCACTATCATGCTACTTATGGGAATTTGTTGCAGCAAAGTCAACGGAATATCCCCAGTGCCTGGCGGAAAGTCGACGACCAGATAATCCAATTCCCCCCATTCTACCAAATGAAAAAACTGCTGCACAATTTCGTTCACGATAGGAGCGCGCATCATAGCAGGTTCTTTGTTTTTGTCGAATAACGCAAGGGACATGATAGCACAGTTTTGCGCTCTTGCTGGAATTATTTTTCCCTTATGCTCCTTTGCTAGCTCTTTCACGGACAGCATGTGGCACAATGACGGGCCGTACAAATCTGCATCTAAAAACCCCACTTTATAGCCCTTTTGCGCAAGCGCCAGCCCATAGTAAACCGCAACGGTGGATTTGCCAACGCCCCCCTTTCCGGCGGCCACCCCAATGATATTGGTACGATGAAAATAGTCCAATTGTGCTCCATTTAAAAATACGTGCTCGTGCCCCCTAAATCTTATCTTACTTAGCTATCTAAAGTCTATTTAGTAATCTTTTGGCGCTGATCTCAATAAATTTCAAAAAAATAGAAAAACAAAATTCTATTTTTTTTAATAATAGAAATTATTTTAATATTTAAAATTTTTCAGATTTCTATCTCATTATTTCTATAATTAGCCAGTTAATTTATAAAACTAGCGAAAATCCTTCCGAAAAAATTCTTGTGTACTTTTTTTTATTTATATTATGATCCACTTACCTTGAGACTTCAACTAATATGTACAAATAAGGAAAGAGCTCATGAATTATAGCACTATGGACCAAAATAATGGTCAAAACAAAAAAGAACTGGCGCAGCTTGAAAACGTGATCGAGCAGGCTATTAAAAAGGTAAATGGAAGAAAAGAAAATGATCTTTGTAAATATATTCCTGTGGACACAGGAGGATATATCCACCACTTCACTTTAAGAAAGATGAAGCTCCGTCAGCCAAAGGAACTTTCCTCTTTGATCGAAAGGTTTATTATTAACCGATCTCGTCCTAACGTTGTCCCTCCCAAGGCAAGAGCCGCTCGGGGATCTAGAAAAAGACGGGAGCAATTTCCTTTTACAAAAACGCAACTAGACCGTCTTCTCAATATGGCACGCATTGCTGGAGACAAGGAAATGGTCAACCTATTGAGCCCACGTAAGTCCCTTGGCGCTTACAAAAGAGAGCTCATACAAGCCATTCGACAGGGCCTTGTCGACCATGAGCTTTGGAATGGGTATGTTGAAGCCGTAAATCAACAACAGATCCTATCACAAAAATTTGAAAATGAAAGTGTGATTTCTTAGACAGAGAAACAACTGCCAAGTGCACTATCCTACATTTGTCTACTCAAATCCTCTTGAGTGGACAAATACGGGTTTAAGGCAGTTTTCCCTTGTGTTTTATTACAAACTCTATAAAATGGGCTACCGGATTATGTCGCAATGTTCCTGCTTGCTAGTGGTAATTGCGCATGGATAATGTTAAAATTTTCAAATGAAGGATAAGTATTCATGTCTACGACAACACAATCTTCACAGTTTGGTAAGTGGAGATCGAAGCTGTGGCCAGTTCATGCCTACGAAGTAAAAAAATTCTTGCCCATGGGCTTGCTCTTATTTTTTATTTTATTCAACTACACTATCCTGCGCGACACTAAAGACACACTCATTGTAACCGCACCAGGCTCTGGCGCTGAAGCCATCCCCTTTTTAAAGGTATGGGGCGTCCTCCCCTTCGCTGTCGTCTTCTTGCTTGTCTATTCTAAGCTCAGCAATAAGTTGAGTAAACCCAAGCTCTTTTACAGCACGATCAGCTTTTTTATTGTCTTTTTCGCCCTTTTTATCGGCGTGTTCTACCCCCTTCGTGAATCACTACATCCAAATGCCCTGTGCGATACACTGCAATCTAAGCTGCCAGAAGGCTGCCAAGGGCTAATTGCCTTGATAAGAAACTGGACTTATGCACTTTTCTACATCATGTCTGAATTATGGGGCAGCGTGGCGCTTTCCCTTCTGTTCTGGGGCTTTGCCAATGATACCACCAAGATATCGGAATCAAAGCGATTCTACTCTCTTTTCGGAACGTTCGCCAATTTCGCGCTGCTGGTTTCGGGGCCACTGATTGTGGTTGTTTCTAACATCAGAGGGCGGCTGCCCGCTCACGTGGACGCGTGGCAAGTTTCTTTGAACTACTTAATCGGAATGGTGCTCATCTCTTGTTTCATAATCATTGGGATTTACTGGTGGATTAATAAAAATGTTTTGACTGATCCTCGGTTTTATTCTCAAGAAGAGCAATCTAGCAAAAAAAAGGAAAAGCCGAAAATGTCTATCAAAGAGAGTTTCGGTTACCTGATGCGCTCTAAGTACATTGGCTGTATTGCTGTTCTTGTTCTTGCCTATGGAATTTGTATTAACCTTGTTGAAGTGACCTGGAAGTCCCAATTGAAGTTGCAGTACCCAAACTCTAATGACTACAGTGCATTCATGGGAAAATTTTCGACCCTTACGGGAGCTATAACCATTTTGATGACCACTTTCGTAGGCGGCAACTTAATGCGTCGTTTTGGCTGGAAAGTTACCGCGCTCATCGCTCCCTTGGTTCTCATCGTTACGGGAAGCGCGTTCTTCTCTTTTGTCATCTTCAAAGATTCTTTAGGCGGAATGATTGCAACCCTTGGATCTACCCCACTGATGCTCGCCGTTATTGTAGGGATGATGCAGAATATCCTCAGTAAATCTACTAAGTATGCTTGCTTTGATCCCACAAAAGAGTCTGCTTACATCCCGCTGGACCAAGAATCTAAAGTAAAAGGGAAGGCCGCTGTGGATGTCGTGGGTGCTCGCCTTGGCAAATCAGGAGGCGCCCTTATACAGCAAGGGCTTATCCTTAAGCTGGGAAGTATTGCGAACATTACCAAGTACGTTGCAGGAATTATTTTCCTCTTCGTCGCTGCTTGGCTTTTCGCAGTGCACGCCCTCAACAAGCGTTTCTTGGCGCTCACAAAGAAATCAAACGAAGAAGAATCCTCTTCGGAGAAAGAGGCTCCGACAAAAAGCGCGGCTGCTCAGAGCGCTTCTTCCTAAAGACCCCTACCAGTGAAAATAGCCTTTTTCCGAAAAGCTCTATCCTTAGTTTACAAGGATAGAGCTTTTGTTATATCAAGGGTCTCTAATATACTCGTGAATCTAAAAGTGGAGCTTTTTACGTATGCCTTTTCATTACGACCGCAAACAGATTAGAAACTTTTCTATTATTGCACATATTGACCATGGAAAATCAACAATCTCCGATCGCCTTTTAGAAATAACGCAAACGGTACCGGAAAGAGAGATGCAACAGCAGCTGCTTGACGATATGGAGCTCGAACAAGAAAAGGGCATTACCATCAAAGCCCATCCCGTCACTATGTACTACACAGCAAAAAGTGGAGTAACCTACCAAATAAATTTCATCGACACCCCCGGCCATGTGGATTTTTCCTATGAAGTCTCAAGATCCCTTGCTGCCTGTGAGGGAGCTTTGCTGATCGTAGACGCAGCCCAAGGGGTACAAGCACAAAGCCTGGCAAATGTCCATTTGGCCCTCGAACGAAATCTAGAAATTCTACCCGTTATCAATAAAATTGACCTACCTGCTGCCGACGTCGACCTTGTAAAAACACAAATTGAAGAGATTATAGGGCTCCCTGCACAAGAAGCCGTCCTATGTTCTGCAAAAACAGGCCAAGGCATTGAGCAAATTTTAGAGCTAATCATACAAGCTTTCCCCCCTCCAGCCTCTCCTCCCGATGATAAATTACGTGCACTCATCTTTGATTCTCATTACAACCCATATCGAGGAGTAATGGTATATGTACGCGTGATTAGCGGCTGTTTGCAAAAAAAAGATGCTATCCGTCTGATGGCAACAAATAAAAATTTTGAAGTTATCGAAGTGGGTATTTTTTCGCCGCAAGAGCGGGCAACAGATAGCTTGAAACCAGGAGAAGTCGGCTATTTTGTGGCCAATATTAAAAACACTTGCGATGTGAAGGTAGGGGATACTGTCGTTAAAACGCGAGAAAGTGTGAAAGACCCTCTCCCCGGCTTTCGCGTTATCAAACCCGTTGTTTTTGCCGGCATTTATCCCATTGACTCTTCCGACTACGAAAACTTGCGTGACGCTCTCGTCAAGCTGCAACTCAACGATTCAGCACTTCACATTGAGCAAGAAAACAGCCACGCCCTTGGTTTTGGCTTTCGCTGCGGTTTTTTGGGCCTTTTACATTTAGAAATCACGTTTGAGCGCCTTCAGCGAGAATTTGACCTTAACATTATCACAACAGCGCCAAGTGTTGCTTATAAAATTCACCTAGAAAACAAAAAAACCCTTACTGCAGACAGTCCAACCCACTTTCCCGACCCGTCTCAAATTGTCACGATCGAAGAACCCTGGGTCAAATGCTACATCATGTCGCCAAATACTTACCTTGGCAGCATTATGGCTCTTGCTACAGAAAAGCGAGGACAGCTGTTAAAAACGGAAACAACAGGGGGTGACCGCCTTTTATTGACCTACCATCTCCCCATGAATGAGATCATCACTGACTTTAACGATAAGCTCAAATCTGTTACTCGCGGTTATGGCTCTTTTGATTACGAAGTGGATATTTTCCAGCCTTCTGCGATCATCAAATTGGAGATTCGGGTGAACGATGAGCCCGTGGACGCCTTTTCTTGCCTTGTCCACCAAACAAAGGCCGAGGCTAAAGGAAGAGCCATTTGCAAAAAACTAAAAGAGCTCATTCCAAGGCAACAGTTCAAAATCGCCATTCAAGCAGCCATTGGCGGAAAAATCATTGCAAGAGAGACCCTTTCAGCTCTGGCTAAAAACGTCACTGCCAAGTGCTATGGAGGTGACATTTCCCGGAAAAGGAAGCTATGGGAAAAACAGAAAAAAGGCAAAAAGCGAATGAAAGAAATTGGAAAGGTGAGCATACCCCAGTCTGCCTTTATTAATATCTTAAAAGAAGAGTGACCCTGCCTTCTTATTAACCAAGTCATTTACCATCAACAATTTATAGTTAATTCATTTTAATTGGCTATTATTTTCTTATTTTTTATTTTAGAATGAAAGTAAGGGGAAGTTTGTATTTATACAGATGAGGAGGACACGATGGAACAACCCAAAAAATATGATAAGAACAAGGCGGGAAAATGGCTACACCAGTCGCTGGATACCATGCATGCAGAACTAGGCCAAGTGGAAAAATTTTTTGAAGAAAATAAAATTGCTCCGACAAATATCAACATTACACGCAGCAAAATTGCCCACATGCATGAAATTTGCGATTCTGTTCAAAGCCACGTACGCAAATATGATGAATCGCACCAATGGCAAGATTTAGAGTCTGCATGTCAATTACTAGAAATGTGGCAGCCAGCTTTCGAGTTAAACTATAGTGAAGTGGTTTCTAACGCAAAAACAGCGGGCTACGGCAAGTGGTGGGATAAGTATAGTAAGTGGTGGGACAAAACGCTAAAACACTTCGAAAATTAAATACTATACATTATACGTGCTGGAACTCACATCGCCTCCAGAGCCTGTCCAATTAGTGTGGAAGAACTGCCCGCGAGGCTTGTCCGTTCGTTCGTACGTGTGTGCACCGAAAAAATCCCTCTGTGCCTGTAAAAGATTTGCAGGCAACCGCTTAGATCTAAATCCATCGAAAAAGTTCAGTGCAGCGCTCAAGCAAGGAACCGAGATACCAACGCTTTGGGCCTGAACTACTATTTCTCTCAGGCCCGTGATCGATTGCGTAATCTCTTTTTTAAAAAAGTCATCCAGTAGTAGGTGGTCGAGCTGAGCTTGCTTATCGTAGGCTTCTTTAATTTTCCCTAAAAACTGGCTACGAATAATACAGCCGCCTCTCCACATTAGGGCAATAGAGCCATAGTTTAACTTCCATTTCAACTCTTGCGCTGCACTTGCAAGCAGCATAAAACCCTGGGTATAGCTAATAATTTTCGCTGCATATAGGGCATTTTCCATATGCGCAATTATAGCTTCTTTTTTGCCTTTCCATTGAGGGAGAGGGATCTCCCCTAAAATTTGACTTAAATGAACGCGCTGCTCCTTCAAGGCGGAAAGGCATCGAGCAAATACGGCTTCTCCTATCAAAGTAAGCGGCATACCAAAATCCAGGGCAGTGATAGCCGTCCATTTTCCCGTCCCTTTTTGCCCTGCGGTATCTAAAATTTTATCAACCAATGCTTCTCCGTTCTCTTTATAACCGAAAATCGCACTTGTAATTTCAATAAGGTAACTGTCTAATTTACCTTTATTATATTTTGCGAAAATATTCGCTAATTCATCGGTAGAACAGTTTAAAAGCTGTGTAAAAACCTGATAGGCTTCACAAATAATCTGCATATCTCCGTACTCGATCCCGTTATGTACCATCTTTACAAAATGGCCGGATCCTCCATCCCCCACCCATTCGCAGCAAGGCTCCTGGTCAGAGGACTTCGCTGCAATAGACTGGAAAATCTTTTTAATATGTGGCCATGCTTCCACAGCGCCTCCTGGCATGAGAGAAGGCCCGTGCCTGGCTCCTTCCTCTCCTCCAGACACTCCCGTCCCGACAAAGAGTATGCCTTTTTCTGCAAGCGCCTTACAGCGTCTTTCGCTATCGGGATAGTGGCTGTTACCTCCGTCGATGAGAATATCGCCCTTTTCTAAGTGAGGTAAACACTCTTCAATCAATTGATCCACTGCGCTGCCAGCGCGCACCATCATCATAATTTTTCTAGGACGTTTCAATGTCTTAATAAACAAAGGCAAGCTATGCGCACCAATAATAGATGTGCCTTTTGCTGGCCCTTGCAAAAAAGCATCTACCTTACTGACTGTACGGTTAAAAACAGCAACGGTAAAACCTTTGTCATGCATATTGAGTACGAGATTTTGTCCCATCACAGCCAGGCCGATCAACCCAATATCTGCTGTGTTTTCCTGTGCCATACTAGTCTCCCTAAAGTAAACTGGATATTTCTATCCTCTTGATTTTTAGTTTTAAATGCTCTACGATAGCCCTTGTTTTTGTCCTCGTAGCTCAGCTGGATAGAGCGGTTGCCTCCTAAGCAGCAGGTCGCGCGTTCGAATCGCGCCGAGGACGCTTACCCCGTTATAATCTAATGGCCATTAAAAAGTGAAGCTCTCTCTATCAGCATTCGCCCTGCGTCCAAAAACCCAGCTCCAAATGCCTCTAGACTACTTCAAAAATAGCGCTTGAAAACACATTTAGCCTACATTCCAGCAGATGTACAAACCTGAACTTTGGGTTTATATATCAGCTTAAACACATTTTGCAAATTGAACACACTCGCCACAGGAGTGCACGAAGCCTTCTTGCTAATTTGCTCGCGGGAATATCTGCTTATGGATACCAGGCAAAAAACTTTCATAGAATTTGGATGGTCATCGAGGCCTTTTGTCGCCCTCTTAAAACCCAAAGTGCCAGTCCTAATAAAAGGAGAAGGAAGCAGTACCTATTTCGTTTTGCCCGATAAAAACATATTTATTTTTATTTCTATAAGCTGTACAACAAGTGATCGCAAGCGAAAAGAAAGCGAAAAACCTCATGACCTTCATTAGTTATCTCCTTAAAATTAAAAAGTTTGCTTCTAAGTACAGGAAACCACTATTCAGTTTTTTATTTCTCATTTTTTCGATTTTACTAACCTGCTGCAATGCTCTAAAAAGGCCCAATGCGGTTATGCGTACTTTTCCCATTTCCCAAGAGGAAAGAATATGGTTAAAGGAGTTTTTTCGAGATCTCTTATTTAAAAATCCGGGGGCGTATACACTGTTCGGGACAAAGCCTATTTCCACTTCTTGTGTTTACCATCTCACTGAAGAGGATAAGAAAGAAATGGAGGAACATTATAAAAATCTCCTGCAAGAAGAGAATTTGAAAACGCGCAGAGAGAAGTATGATTATGACGCAAACTATGAGAAATGGCAAAAAATAAAAGACCGATTCTCTATCAGCCAATACTTATTCGGATCTTTCCCTCTTCCATTTGACGATAAAGTAGAAATTGTGTTGTTCGTTAATATAGAAGAAACATTGAGAACACTTTTGAAATATTATGATGATTTTCGCCTTGTGCTTGGACATGACTTTGATCCACTTAACGCTGTTTTTGAAGTAGAGGATAAAAATTCGGAGTTTTGGAAAATAGTCATGCAGAATCATGCCCTACAAGGGATTCTGCTTGGCTTTGGGAGAGATAATGCGTGGTTTTTTGAATGGAAATTAAGCTACGAAGAGGAGAAAGGCAAAATGGGGGAATTCTTCGCTTCTTTACCAACAAAATTTGCCGAAGATGGAGATATAGAAAATTATGATCCTCGAAACTTTCTCTTACCAATTTTCGCAGTTTATGGGCTGCACCCAAACGAACAAATCGTTGAAAAATATAAAAAAGAAAGGAAGCAGATTCGCTCTCTCTATAAGGGACGAGATGAAGTGGATGTTGCCTTGGATTGGTTAACGAGATAGAACCTAAATTCCCGCGTAACCGCCTAATCTAACCATATTATTCCGACAAACAACCAAATCCTCTAAAATCATCACCAGATCAATTCCAAATGCCTCTAGAATAAGGCTTCCACCCCTCTACTTCAAAAATAGCGCTTGAAAGCACATTTAAAACATGTTTTTTTATTTTCTTGTGATAAAACACGCCCCCGACTTAGGATAGTGTTTCCTGTTCTAAATGGACTCTTCATCTACGAGGAAATTATGGAAAAACCCATGCCTTTATCGCGCTTGCAAGATTCAGCGTTGAACTTTACGCTTTAGGTGAAAACGCTTCGTCGCCTATCCTTACTTTCACTTCTCCTCATTCCCCTTTTCTGTTTCTGGGGGATGAGACTCCTCTCCCCTCTCAGGCCCTTGAATATAGCCTTAGAAAATGGAGTCCCTTACGTGGACGTGAATATCCAAGAAAGACAGTATCGTCTAGTGCTCTCCCTCGGTTCCAAGTACCCTCTTAAGCTCAATCCGTCTTCAGCATCACCTCTTAATAAAAAAGAAAAGGGAGCGGGCTTTTATACAAACCTCGATGGGAGTAAGAGTGAAGTGCCCCTGTATCAAATCCAAAGCTTGAAGCTCGGCAAACTCTTGATAAAAAATACAACAGCCGCCATCTCTTTTTCCAACGAAAAAATTGAATGTATAGATTGGCCTTTTGACCAATATAACCTGCTTTTTGATTTACCCCACCGCCGAGCTTACCCCATAAAAAAAGAAAATCAATTGCATCAATTGGGGATTGATCTAAAAAAAATGAAGAGGGTGGATTATACTCTTGGCCCTGGAGGAATCCGTTTTTGCCCTACGCTCTCTGTAGGCCAAGTCCCCATCGCTTTAGCAAGCGCCGTCCAATTAAACATACTCAACGAATCTTTTTATGAGCAACAAAGCACTTCTAGCTTACGTGCGGAAGTTATGGGTCTTGGATGGGAAAATTTTCACTCTTTGCCTATTACCTCAGAAATGGGAGCCAAGGGAATATTAGGCGCTCCTTTTCTTAAAGAGCACATTGTTTATGTAGACGCAAAGAAAAAACATCTTTACATAGGGCTTAATGGTTGCAATACTCTCTCTGGTCCACCGCTGGAGAAAATTCCTCTTGAATTTACCATGCTAGGAATTCCGGTGGTCCATGTGAAGGCAAAAGGCAAACAATACGCTTCGATTGTCGATACAGGCTCTGTGTGGGAATTCTCTCTGAGAGATTCGGCTTTTTTCGAGAATTTAACCTCCCTTTTCGAAACAATCTCTATGAATGGCCTTGGAAAACGTTCTCCTGCGCTTTGCTACCTTCTGCCAAGTCTCTCGATAGGCAAGATGGAGCTAAAAAATCTCTCACTTTATCAGCGATTTCAGCCCATGGGGGTAAAACTTGACATAAAGGCAGAAATTAGAGGATCGTTCAAGGGTGCAGCGTTAGGGAATATCGGCCTTCCCTTGCTATACAGGACAGACCTTTATTTTGATTGCCCAAACTCTGCCCTATGGATGGTAAAAGACCGTTCTTATCTCACAAAAATGGGAATACACCTTCAGGAATTTACTCAATTATCTTTCGATTTACATGAAGGCTTGATCCGGGTGAAAATAACAACTGACCAGGGAGATTTAAAATTTATTTTTGATACAGGAGCAAGCGTGACAATCATCAAACCCGAGGTTTTTGGAAAAAGCCACCTAGCCAGAGACCAATTGGAAAACCCCTGTTTTACTACTAATGCCTTTGTGGTAGGAGGGGTCGACTATGGGCGCCATATTTTGTATCCCTTCTCTTTGTCACCTCAACTAGGGGAATATGATGGTATCCTTGGCATGGACTTTTTAAGGGAGCACCCCTTTTATATCGACTTTTATAACAAAACAATCTACGTCAAAAAACCTAGCTCCAAATGCCTTTAGAATAAGGCTTCCGCCCCTTTACTTCAAAAATAGCGCCTGAAAATACATTTAAAATGTGTTTTTTTATTTTCTTGTGATAAACTTCGTCCTAAAATCACTTAGGACACGGTCTCTTGTCCTAAGCGAACCCTTTAGTTTATGAGGAAACTATGAAAAAGTCCGTTTTGTCTCTCTTCTTGCTTGTGTGCGGCCTAAGCAGTTCTTTGTGCGCAACAACTACTCAAACCTTATCCCTAAAAATTCCCATTACCGCAATTAGGCTGTCCGCATACTGCGCTGAAAAATCCTTGAGTCCTGGGTCTGGGCCTGTTTATGAAGAAAATGAAGTCGCTATTGATCTTGGACGTTTCTTGGAATATGATGACAGCAATGAACCCAAAGAGCTCACGCTTGTCCTTAGTGAAAATGCATCGATTCTTCTGAAAGTCCGTCCCTTGAGCGCTATTGCTAGTGATGGATTGGTCTCCTTCGATGTTGTTCCTTGTGACCTCATTTTGGAAGGAAAGCTTGAGGCTGATAGCAATCGTGAAGTGTCTTTCGAACTCGGTCAAACATATCGAAATGAGGATAAGAGCTTTGATATAGGTATCAAAGAGCGTGTCACCATCGACCCGGGAGGCCATGTGGAAGCATCAGTAGAAATCAGCGGGGGGAAGAAGTTCTAATTGAACCTGCTTCGTCGCCTATCCTTATTTTCGCTTCTCCTCGTTCCCCTTTTCTGTTTCTGGGGGATCAGGCTCCTCTCCCCTCTCAGGCCCTTGAATATAGCCTTAGAAAATGGATTCCCTTACGTGGACGTGAATATCCAAGAAAGACAGTATCGTCTAGTGCTCTCTCTCGGTTCCAAATACCCTCTTAAACTCAATCCATCTTCAGCATCGCCTCTTAATAAAAAAGAAAAGGGAATGGGCTTTTATACAGATCTCGATGGGAATAAGAGTGAAGTGCCCCTGTATCAAATTCCAAGCTTGAATCTCGGAGAGCTCTTGATAAAAAATACAACAACCGCCATCCCTTTTTCTAACGAGAAAATTGAATGTATAGATTGGCCTTTTGACCAATATAACCTGCTTTTTGATTTACCCCACCGCCGAGCTTACCCCATAAAAAAAGAATACCAATTGCATCAATTAGGGATTGATCTAAAAAAAATGAAGAGGGTGGATTATACTCTTGGCCCTGGAGGAATCCGTTTTTGCCCTACACTCTCTGTAGGCCAAGTCCCCATCGCTCTAGCGAGCGACGTCCAACTGAATATACTCGACAAATCTTTTTATGAGCAACAAAACACCTCTAGTTTAAGTGCAGAAGTTATGGGCCTTGGATGGGAAAATTTTTACTCTTGGCCTATTACCTCAGAAATGGGAGCCAAGGGAATATTAGGCGCTCCTTTTCTTAAAGAGCACATTGTTTATGTAGACGCAAAGAAAAAACATCTTTACATAGGGCTTAATGGTTGCAACACTCTCTCTGGCCCGCCGCTGGAGAAAATTCCTCTGGAATTTAACATGGGAGGAATTCCAGTGGTCCATGTGAAGGCAAAAGGCAAACAATACGCTTCGATTGTCGATATAGGCTCTGCGTGGGAATTTTCTCTGAGAGATTTGGCTTTTTTCGAGAATTTAACCCTCCTTTCCGAAGCAATCTCTATCGATGGCCTTGGAAAACGTTCTCCTGCACTTTGCTACCTTCTGCCAAGTCTCTCGATAGGCAAGATGGAGCTAAAAAATCTCTCACTTTATAAGGAATTTCAGCCCGCGGGAGTAAAACTTGACATAAAGGCAGAAATTAGAGGATCGTTCAAGGGTACAGCGTTAGGGAACATCGGCCTTCCCTTGCTATACAGGACAGACCTTTATTTTGATTGCCCAAACTCTGCCCTATGGATGGTGAAAGACCGTTCTTATCTCACAAAAATGGGAATACACCTTGAAGAATTTACTCAATTATCTTTCGATTTACATGAAGGATTGATTCGGGTGAAAGTAACAACTGACCAGGGAGATTTAAAGCTGCTTTTTGATACAGGAGCAAGCGGGACAGTCATCAAACCCGAGATTTTTGGAAAAAGCCACCTAGCCAGGGACCAATTGGGAAATCCCTGTTTTGCCACTAATGCCTTTGTGGTAGGAGGAGTCGACTATGGGCGCCATATTTTGTATCCCTTCTCTTTGTCACCTCAACTAGGGGAATATGATGGTATTCTTGGAATGGACTTTTTAAGGGAGCACCCCTTTTATATCGACTTTTACAACAAAACGGTCTACGTCAAAAAACCCAGCTCCAAATGCCTTTAGAATAAGGCTTCCGCCCCTCTACTTCAAAAATAGCGCTTGAAACTGCATTTAGGAAGCATTTTTTTATCTCTTTGTGATAGAATGTGGTCCTAAGTTGTTCAAGCAGGAGCGCCTGCTTTGGACTAACCCTTTAAATGTGAGGAAATTATGCGAAAGTCTCTTTTATCTCTCTTTCTGCTTGTGTGCGGCGCAAGCACTTCTTTATGTGCAGCATCGGCTCGTACCATAACCTTAAGGATCCCTATCGAAGCGGTTAGAATATCTGAAGACAGTCCAGCAGAGCTTTTGTCTGAGCTCACTTCTCAAGAGTGCGAAATCGTCCTTACTCCCAGCTCTCTCGCATGGGAAGGATGCGAAGAAGAGGCACGCCTTTTCGGTCAAGATCGGTCGATTCGTCTAAAGATCAATTCCCTAAAAGCCGCTACTGCATCTGGAATAGTTCCTTTTGATATCGTTCTTTGTGGAAAAGAGATCGGATCGCCAAGAGAAAACTATCCGTTTACGAAGGAACAGGAGGATAGAGCGATAGATGTAACGCCTCGCCCTGACAAAAAAGAGGACAATACTCTAGACGTAACATACCAGCCAAAGCTTGAGCCTGATCAAAATCAGGATGACTAGTCCTCATTAAAAGGGGCTCAGCGCCCACTTTTTTTCTCCTTAATTGCGGCTGAGGTAAAGGCGGATGCCTTCCGCTATGGACTTAGCAATTTTATCGAGATAGGCAGCGTCGCTGAGCCTCGCCGCTTCTGCCCGATTTGTAATAAATCCCCCTTCTATCAAGATCGAAGGCATTTGTGCTTCGCGCAGCACATGAAAATTTCCCTCTTTTACCCCGCGGCTCTGTGACTTGGTCTCAGATACCATCGAAGAGAGAACGCAGCTCGCAAGTTTTTTCGAAGCATGCGCCCTTCCTTTGTTGCCAAGCTTATAGTAAAACACCTCCATTCCAGATGCCAGGTTATGGTGCGCTGCATTGTAATGCACGCTAACAAGCAGGTCTGCTCTCGCTCTGTTTGCTATGCTTACGCGCTTCTTTAACGGAATAAAGAGATCTTTTGTGCGCGTCATCACAACCTTATACCCCATATTCGTAAGATGCTTTTTTGTATAAAGCGCTGTGATCAAGGCAAGCTTTTTCTCAACAATATGAGAGCAACTGGCCCCTAAGTCATAGCCCCCATGCCCCGGATCCAAAACAATCAGCTTGCCCCTTTTGGGAGGAACCTGATGGCCTTTTTTCGATTCCACTTTTGTTGCGTGAGAACAAGCGCTAAGACAAAGCAACCAAATAAAAAAACTGAGTAGAAAAAAGCGCCTACTCATCGTTTCCTCTCAAGTATTGCAACGCAACTTCACGATCATCAAAAAAAAGCGCTTTGGAATGAATATACTGCTGCTGCTCGTGCCCTTTGCCCGCAATCAATACCCGGTCGCTTGGCTGCGCTATTTTTAAGGCATAGGCAATCGCTTTGGCTCGGTCCATTTCAATCATAAAAGCACACGTTGTTGTGAGTCCTTGGCAAATCTCCCGAATAATTTTGTGGGGACACTCGTGCCTTGGGTTGTCGCTTGTAATAATGAGGTAATCGGATCCTTCTTCCGCTACTCGGCCCATCAAAGCCCTTTTCGACACGTCTCTGTCTCCTCCACATCCGAAAACCGTGATAATGCGTCCCTCTGCTGCCTTCAGCGCTTGCAATGCAGCGGATAAAGCGTCTGGCGTATGCGCATAATCGACATAAATATTTTTATTCGCAATCCTTTCTAAGCGCCCACGTACCTGAGGCACCGTTGCAGCCGGAGCAACCGCTTCTTTAAAAGACCCTACTATCAAAGTAGCCGCAGCAACGGCCCCAAGCAAATTGTAGGCGTTATGCCTTCCAATGATAGGCGCCTTAACACAAAAACCTACGCTTTTATGACTAAACCACCACCGGCCCCCTTTTTGTGTTCCGTAAAAATCGGCATGCTTTTTTTCTAAACTATAGGTGAAAACAGTCTTCGACAGGGTCTTTGCAAGCCGCTCTCCAAAAGGATCATCTATATTGATTACACTGGTGTTTGCGCTAGTAAATAATTTCCTTTTTTCCTCGCCATACGCTTGCATTGTTTTATGATAGTCAAGATGGTCATGGCTTAAATTTGTAAAAATAGCTAAATCAAAGACTAAACCAAACACTCTTCCTTGATGCAGGGCATGAGAAGAGACCTCCATAACACACCCTTTGCACGTTGCAAGCATTTCTCCAAGTAGTTGATGCAGCGTCAATAGACTGGGCGTTGTTAGGCGCGATGAAAAGCTACGTTTACCTGTCAGTGTCTCAATGGTATTGATGAGACCCACGGGCCCTAATAAACGGCTCAGCAAGTGGTGGAGATAGTAGCTTGTTGTCGTCTTGCCATTCGTACCTGTGATACCAACGAGTGGAAAAGGAAGATGCTTTGTGCCGTAAAACTGACGAAACACCAAGGAAAGCAAAGAAGAAGTGAGCCTTGCCTTACATTGCGTGATTGGAAGAGAGGAATTATACTCTTCCAAGAGAAGCGCTGCCGCACCATTTTGCAACGCTTGCTCTGCAAACTTGGCGCCGTCATACCTAAAGCCCTTCCTAGCAACAAATAAATCCCCTTGCTTGACATGTTGCGCATGCTCAGCAATCCCAGTAATGTCTCTATTCAAGGAGCCGTAGATGGCATCTAGTGGTATATTTTGCATTAAATAGGCTAGTTGCATGCCAGACAAAATATCACTGATTCCATAATTGATACAACTCTTCTAATTGTTTTATTTCACGGTGCCACTGTCCCTCTCCTTCTTTCGATCTTGGATCAAGAGGAGGATATCCATAAGGATCATCACGGTCTATTCCAAGATAACTCAACGATCGCTTCATAATTTCTCGGCAAATAGGTCCAGCGCACTGCGCACCAAAAAAGGCGCGACCAATACCTGGAATTCTACGATAGGGAGGCTCATCCACGCCAACAATCAAAATCAACCGAGGATGGGTTGCTGGAGCAAATTCTATGAAGTAAGCGAAGTGCTCTTTTTTGTCATATCCCCCTTTCTTTAGTTTTTCAACGGTTCCCGATTTTCCCCCCTCACTATACCCAGGTATGTCTACTCGCCGTTTCGTTGTCACATAGCGCATCGCCTCTACCAAAACAGATGCGATATGCTCTGGAAATAAACGGACTTTCTCTCGCTTTGGTAAATCGAGATCCCCGCGCTCAGGACAACGTATTTTTTTTACTAATGTCGGCGGCATGCACTCTCCTTTGTTTACCATCGCAGAGAAAATGCGCAAAATCTGCATTCCATTAGCCAGTAAATTATATCCAAAGGATAAAGAGTAGGGTGTATTTGAAGACCATCCCACTCCTGCCTTTCCAGGCGATGGAGGAACTGGAAGAAAGCCGGATGCCTCCGCCGGATACTCAATCCCTGTTTTTTGACCAAGCCCCAGCCGTCGCAACTGCTCGTAGTACCAAAAAGGGCCTAAACGGTCGATGATCTTCTCCACAAGTTTTGCGATGTAAATATTCGAAGATTTTGCAATAGCCATGTTTAAATTCAAAAACTTATGATAATTCACATCTTTAAGATCAGCCTTCCTTCCTTTTAAATGCCCCGAAGCGCAAGCAATTTTCTCTGTTGTATCAAATAAGGGCGCTTGCCCCCTTTTTAAGAGCTCTTCATTCGCTAATAAAGCAAGGGCCGCGGTGATAATTTTACAAGTGGATCCAGGCTCGAATGGAGATACAATCCCTTGAAACTGTGCGTAGCTTCGCAATGCTTCCTCTTGAAAGCAGGCTTTGTAATTGGCTAAATCAAACTTCGGCGTTTGCGCCATGGCATAGACTTCTCCAGATCTTGGATCCATCAAAATAGCCCACCCACTTTTGGCCTCTGCCTGACGCACGCCTATGTCTAGCTCTTCCTCACAAATCGCTTGCAAGCTAGCGTCAATTGTTAAATACACATCGCTACCAGCAGTGGGAGGTGGCCCTGCTCCTTTTTCTATAACGCGGCGTGGTGAGCGCAGCAAAAGTCGCTCCTTTGGTGTTCCACGTAAGTAGGTGTCAAACTGCATCTCTAATCCCCCTGTGGGCAAGTAGTGCCCTAATTGGCTATCCACATTTTCTCCAATTGTGTGCAAAACACATCCAAGTAAAGAGCCAAAGGGGTAGGAGCGCTGAAAGTGTTTTGAAAAATACAGCGCATTGGAAGACAGGCGGCATTTTTTGGCAAAATGCTTCCACCACTGCTCTATGTTATGTTTTTGCTCAGCATCTAACCACTTTTGAATGCACCGAGAGCGAGAACGTTTGCTGAGTTGCTTTATAACCCACGATTTTTTTTCGGGCGCCTTAATTAAATCACAGATGCTTGTCGCTATCTTTTCCCGATATTGCACCGGTACATTAAGCGAATCTACGTAGAAATGGTATTTTGGAACGTCTACTGAAAAAACTACTGCTTTATCCCCCTGATGCGGCACAACAGAAGGATTGGAAAAAAACCGTCCCCTAGGCGCATCTTCTTTTATAATGAGACAGTGCTGCTTGGCTGCTAATGAAGACCAGTAGCCATTTTGCAAAATTTGCAAGCGAAAAAAATGGAATATAAGAAAGCTATACCCACAAACTAAAAAAAAGGCTAACCCTAAAAGAGGAAAACGCGATGGCTTCACAAGACACCTTTTTACTAAATACCCTCTTTATTCGATAAAGTGCGTTTCACTGTTGCTTGGAAATTCTAAATGACTAAAAGCGGGGTCTTGCAATAGATCCAACAAGTGCTGGGGAGAATAGCGCATCGCTAGTTGGTAGTTAAGGCGCTGATTTTCATCTTTGACGGCTTCTATTGCTTTACGCTCTTGAGGAATCAACATGGCCACAGACATCACTTTATTGTGCAAGTCAAGATAGGTGTAAGACAAAGCGGCTACAAAAAAAACACACAAAGATACCCGTAGCCCAATCATCTGTTTTTCTCAATCGCTCTTAAACAGGCGCTACGCGCTCTTGGATTTTCTTGGACCTCGCTCTCTGAGCAACGGAGGGGTCTTTTGGTCAGCAGCCTGAAAAGTGGTGCTGAAGAGGCCTCTTTAAGCCTTTTAATGGGCTTTTTCGAGACTTCTCCAAAAAGGCCTTTTATGATGCGGTCTTCCAAGCGATGAAAGCTTATTGCTGCTCCACGCCCTCCTGGGGCTAGGCAACTCAATGCGGCGATTACTCCTTCTCGAATAGACTCTAACTCTCTGTTTACGCACAGACGCAAGGCTTGAAAAACAAGTGTTGCTGGATGGAGTTTCTTGCGAGAAGACCCCTTCAAAGACTGAGAGAGTAACGAGGCAAGCTCCGTGGTTGTCTCTATAGGCCGCAGACGACGCCCTCTGACGATAGCGCTCGCCGCACGGCGCCACTGAGGCTCTTCCCCAAACTCTCGAAAAATTTTGCCCAGCTCCCTTTCAGACCACTTATTCACAATCTCTTTTGCCGTTAAAGAGGTCTTGTGGCTCATCCGCATGTCCAATGGTCCCTTACGCTTAAAAGAAAACCCTCTTTTTTGTTGATCTAACTGCATTGATGAAACTCCAAAATCAAAAAAAAACCGTCTACATGATGAATGCCCATCGATTCTAAATGTGACCCTAATTTGGAAAAATTATCATTGATAAATAAAACCCTGTCCCCAAACGCTTCTAACTCCTTTTGCGCTATCGATAAAGCACTTGCATCTTGATCAAATCCTATATACCGCTCAATCTCTGGATGATTTGTCAGTAAAGCTTTCGCATGCCCACCAGCACCTAGAGTTCCATCAATAAAAGTCGAGATCTGCAACGGTGCAAACACAGAAAGTACTTCCTCTCGCATTACGGGCAGATGCTGCATTATACCACCTCACAAGGTTGAGACGCTTTTTCTGGGCTCTCCTGCAATAGGGAATATGCCTCCTCTGCTAACTCTTCCAGCAGCGATACATCCTTGGAATCCCCCAAAAACTGCGCTAAATTTTCCTCGTACTTCTCCTGCGGCCAAATCTCAATGCGATTCATCACACCAGCAATGATGAGGGACTTATCAATTTTAACGGCCTTCTTTAAAACACCGGGCAGTACAACTCGCCCTAATTTGTCACAGGTGAGGTGGTGAAGAGTGGAAAAGAACAGAGTAAAGAACTTTTGATAGCGACCGACATGCTGTTTGGCGCGAAACTTCTCCACAATCTTTTCTATGTCACTCTTGCGATAAATCGCCAAACATCCCCCAAGACCGAGCGCCAAAGTAAACTCCAGTTTTCCCCCTTCCACAAGTCCATAGCGCATCGACTGCGGCAAAACGAAACGGTTTTTTTCGTCTAGTTTTGCCGGCACCGACCCACTAAAAAAGAATGTATCGGAAGAATCACCCATGCTTTTTCCACTTTTTCCCACATGCTAACACTTAAAATCAAACTACGCAATATTTTTTCCCTACTGTATTAGAAAAATTAGGTGTAGAAATTAAAAGTGGAAACCAGTGGAAAAAGAAAAGAATTTGATAAATAACCGGTTGTGTGTTCCCCTGACTTAAAGAGGGAGGGCGCAGCTATGGCCAATATACGCACGATTGATGACTTAGGCTTAAGTCATTCAGCACGCTATGCAACAGATCAAGAAGAGTTAGATCAAAATCTTGTTAAAGAATCGCCCCGCGTTGGCAAACAAGCAGCTGTCGATGTGGCAACGCCTTTTTTCCACTCAGAGTTCACGGCTCTGCTCGATACAAACGCTCGACTGCAAAGTTTTGCGACTTTCCCTAAACCACCAGATGCAATATTTGGAAGGCGCGCTCTTTTTGGCTCCGCATTAGTCCCCTTTTTGGGAACAGTGGAACAAAAAGAACATAAAATAGAGCATATTCGCCAATACAAAGCGCAAATAAAGGGGGAAAAAAAGACCGAAAACGGACATAATTGGGAAAGCGATTTAGAAGCAAAACAGGCCGCGGCAGAATCAAAAACCTTGGGCCAGCTCATTGAGTTAATTGCTGCGCTGGACAAGGATCTTGATGATATCAATGGAGCTCGCGTTCAATACCACAGAGGATAACAAAATGAGTAACGTAGATTGGTTAGATGTGCTGGGGCTTGGGAAAACCGAGCTGGACGATTTGCGCTTTATTGGCTACTCCTATATCAAGCAAGGACACTACAAAATTGCCCTTAAGTTTTTCGAATCTTTGGTCATTCTATCCAAAAATGCCCTCTACGATCTGCAAACATTGGGCGCTTTGTATTTGCAAATGGGCAATAATCTCTCTGCGCTCAACTACCTTGAGCAAGCAGTAAAGCTAGATCCAAAAGATCCCACTACCTTGATTAACCGAGCAAAAGCCCTACTGCTACTCGGCTACCAACGCCAAGGCCTTCTTCAAGCAGAGACGCTGCAACACCATAGCGATGAAAAAATCGCCTCCCAGGCAACGGCTCTCGTTCTTGCCTATTCTAAATAATCGACCAAAGCATTTTCAACGTGGCATACTTTTTTTTAAACAAGGGAAAAATTAGATTGTTTAAGAATCAAAGGGTTGCGAAAAAAGATCCAAAAACCACGACATATTTGTTGCTAGCATAGATGGCGAGATGTTAGATTTGCAGCGAAAAAAAACCGAGCAATTTCATTGTGGAAACAGTGTTCACAAATTGAAAACAGATTGCTTGCGGCAAATACAAAGGTACTGAAGCTATGCTATCATGCAAAGAAGAAGATCCCTGGTCCGTGTTTCTTGGAGTCATCGAAGACAGGATACCCAAAGTAGAATTTTCTAACTGGTTGGCACCTATCCAATTGGTTAGCTACTCTGAAACAGAAGTCACTCTGCAAGTGCCTAATGTGTTCGTCCAAGAATACCTGATGGACAACTATGTAAAGGACCTGTCTTCTTTTTTCCCTTTAACCGAAAAGGGCTCTCCTTCTATTCGCTTTGTCATCAAGCCCCAAACGCGAAATGCCTTAGCTAAAGCAAAAGTCGTGGAAGAACATGTGCAAGACGCCGAGTTTTCTTTTAAGCTCAATAAGCTCTATACCTTTCAAAACTTTATTGAAGGCTCATCGACACAGTTCATCAAATCGGCAGCGATCGGCGTAGCAAAACATCCGGGTAAATCGTATAATCCTTTGTTCATCCACGGCGGTGTTGGCCTTGGGAAAACACACATTTTGCACGGTATTGGCCACTATATACAAGAGCACAGCAAAAAAACCGCTCTGCAGTGCATTACCACTGAAGGGTTTATTAATGATCTTGTCTTCCATCTACGCAACAAGTCTGTTGACCGCATGAAACGCTTTTACCGCAGCCTAGATGTATTACTCATTGACGATATTCAATTTTTGCAAAACCGCTTAAACTTTGAAGACGAGTTTTGCAACACTTTTGAAGAGCTCATTAACCAAGGCAAACAGATCGTGATCACCAGTGATAAACCTCCCTCGGAGCTCCGTTTATCTGAACGGTTAATCGCTCGAATGGAATGGGGACTTGTTGCAAATATGGATGTTCCAGACCTAGAAACTAGGGCCGCTATCGTCCAGCATAAGGCAACACAAAAAGGGCTGACGTTAACCCAATCTGTCGCTTTCTTTATTGCAGAACGTGCCTACCAAAATGTCCGCCAATTAGAGGGCGCCGTCAATCGCATCGGCGCTTACTGTCGATTAATGAGCTTGCAAGCAACGCAAGATATTGTAGAAAAAACCTTAAGCGACATGTTTCAAAAAAAAGAGGCAAACAGTGTGTGCATCGACGGCATTCTAAAAAGTGTTTCTTCTATGTTTAATGTAAACGTGGATGAGATTAAGGGAACATCGCGTCAAAAAAATATCGCTTTGTCGCGTCAAATCGCGATGTATTTAGCGCGCGAGTTACTTAGTGACTCTTTGAAAAAAATCGCGCGCGCCTTTGGAGGAAAAACCCACTCTACGCTTTTGCATGCGTGGAAGAAAATTCACTGCCAACTCAAAACAGACGATGCGCTTCGTCAACAAGTGCAGATGACAAAGCAAACTCTTTTGTCTTAATTCCACCCTTAGAAAAGAGAGCCTCCTGCTATCCATGCCTGCTGTCCATAAAAGACAGCCCAAATAGAGACTTTGGCTGATAACTTTTGATTGCCATACCAAAGGTTTCTAAAGCAACCAAGCTGCTAACATTGACAACCACAGCTAAAGCGCACCTCCCCTTTATCAAGCGAGCGCAAGAAAGGGTAAAAGGAATCTGCATGATCTTTGCTACAGTTTTCGCAAAAAGCGCCTCTTTTCTTGGACTCACAACTACAGAAGGCCAAGGCCAATTAAGCCGGATCAGCTGCATCACAGTGCAAGCTGCCATGGCAAATAATAGGCGCTGATTATGTGTTTGCCTATAACGAAGAGAGAGCATGAAGGGGACTTTTTCCCACTCAAAAACAGCAGCTAGCTGCATAGAGCGTATGGGATATTTATGGCAACTATCACATACAAACCGGTGGCGAGATAAAGGAAAAAAACAAAGCGCGCAGCGGCCGTAGGGCGAGAGTAGCTGTAAACTTGATAAACAGCCCTGGCACAAAAGATGATTATCATCCAATACTTTTTGACAGCTAAGGCAGCTTTGTGGATAAAGCCAGTGTTGCAAAGCAGCAAAAAGCGCCTTCATCGTAAGGTGTAAGAGGGGCGTTTGATAGACCCTTGAATGGATAAGGTGAAAGGTTGGGTCACTTTTAAAAGAACGTACTGTTTCATTTTGATATTCACATACATTTGCCCTTTAAAATCAATATAAGAAGGCTCTTTTCGGGAAAGATAAAAATAAGATCTTTGCCCTTCGCTGTAGCTGTTCCTCAAATCTGTTAACATCACTTTTCCGCAAGACGCAAGAAAATGGAGTTCTCCTTGCACAGGAACCAAGAGAACAGGATCGAGTCCCAATCTTCCTAAAATTTCAATGGGCAGATCGAGCACATGCGTATTTTTATGAAAGGTATTGATAAATCGACAGTAGCCGCTACCTGTCCACTTTTCCCGCTGATGTAGATAACCAGAAATATTGGAAATACACATTTCATCCACTTTAAAAGGACGAATAAATAGGCGCTCTTTCCCCTTCTCTTTGAGCAAACTTGGCCGAAAGTCACGTACCCAAATCTCAGGAATGGTAATTTTCCAGTCATTGCGCATCCGCTGGATGTTTAAAGACTCTATTTCTACCGTGCCAGACTCGTCACTCAAAAAACACTGGTGTAAAGAGATTTGCGACCGATTCGCTTTCACCCCTCCTAAAAAACTGTCCACCTGCCACTTGCCACATTCAATCGACTTGCCCTTGAGCAAGCCTTCTAAATGCCACTCTTCCCAATGATTTTTAGGAAATCGCAGCTCTCCACTCCACTCTAGCCCTGATAAATGCATCCACTCTGCCAACTGATGATTTTTTGCAAAAAGCATGGGCAAAAAACGGTGACTACAAAAGCGCAGTTGTCCTACAAAAGTGTGTTGTCGCGGATTGAGTGTTTGGCTGAGTGAAGCTGCAATCCCATAGAGCTCCCCTTCTATTTTTCCAAGGCTTAGCCCTTCGCGCTTGTCAAAACGCCCCTCCATTTTTAATGCCCCTGCTTCAGGCGAAGAGACCGCAAGCTTGCCTTGGAAAAAAGAAGGAGAGGCATCTATTTGTAGATCGCAAGAAAACGGCGCTTGATTTAGCACAGAAGTCCAGCGCAACTTAGCGCTAGATTCGCTCACATGGCAGAGCATATCCTGCAAATAAAACGTCTGCCCAAAAAGCCAAAAATACCCTTCTTTAACATTCGCATCGAAGAAAAATTTTCTTTCTTGATAAGAAAAGTCAAAAGCAATATCCAACTGATTTTCCCAAGGGAGGGAAAGCCCTTTGATTTTAATCTGGCGCTCTTTAACAGATAGGTGGGGCAACAAATGGGTCTGCCCGATCCAATGGACAATCTCCGGTGCGATAAAGAGGCGCCCTTTTTGACCAAAGTAATCATGTGAGACTTTAGAAAGAGAGGGCATATGTAGGTTGAGTAGCAACGTAGTTTGGCTCGCATTAAAAATAGAGCAGTCAATGCCTGTAACCGAAAGGACTTGATTACATAGAGATAAGGTGATGGGCTGCACTTGTAACTTTAAGTGATCGGGTCCTATATAACCCTGAAATTGGGTTAAATGGCCATGAACACACCACTTTTTTTGCAAGTCCCAATTAAGGTCAATGACTCCTTGCCCTGAAAAGGTCCCTTCTAACTGATCTATCTTTTCAGGATCTATCCCAAGGTAGGCCCACAAGCTTTGGAATTGCCCTTCTATTTCATAGCTAAAACGCCACGCTGTTTTATACTCCCCATGACCCACAATCTTAATATCACGCCACTCTAGAAAAAAAGAAGGAATAGTCCATTGAGATTGTTCATATAGACCCACTAGTTCTGCTCTTATATCTCCAATGCCAAAGCGCCACTGCCAGAGTTTTTCTCTCTGCCTGTATACGCCCTCCACGTCCAATGCATGCAATAGCGTTTCTTTACAGCTAACGCTAGGGCTTGTAATAGAGCAGTGGAAAGTCTCTGTTTCTTGCAGAAAATGAAAACAGCATTCTAAAGCGCCTTGCAAGGAAGAAGAAAAGGAGGGCAGCTTGGGTACAAAAGCTCTCAGCTGCTCCAAGTGGCTGCTATTTCTTCCCAAATCAAAGGAGAAATTCCCCTTACAAGCAAGCAATTTTCCACCAAAATCGACACAAAATGCGTCCAAGCTACAAGGGCTACCTAAAAAAACAGAGCGCGCCTCGTCTAAAGACACAGAAACAGTTTGCGCCTTTCTATCGCAAAAAGTGGTTCCAAAAAAGTGCGCTAATGTTTCTGTCCCTTGCGTCAAGTAAGCAGCAAAAGAAGAGGGCTTCTCTTCATCATAGACAAGGGAAGGAACAGCGCAGGTACAAAGCAGCTGATCGCCTAAACCAAGGTCTGCTTCGAGGCCATGCACACCAAAGCTTGCATTATCCCAATGGAACTTGCCCTTGGCATTGCTGAATTGTAAATTGCGATAGTTAAAATTTGCGCCATGAAAGGTAAGGTCTATTCCTCCTGATACAAAAGCATTATTTATAAGCGAAAGCTTGATACTTACGCCTCCGTCTTGCGCACATACCTGTCCCGAAGCACCCTGTAAATAATCAGGAATAGGAATAAAATGGCCTAAAGTGGCAATAGCGCTATGCATTGACCCTGAAATCCGGCAAATGTCTAAATGCAATTCCACTGTAGACAAATCCAGAGCAAAACCCCCTCGCACGTCTATAGCCTGATCTTCCAACTTAAAATCTTCCCCTCTGACAAAAGATCCATCTATCACTAAATTACCGCCACAAAAATGCAGGGGATGTTTTTGCAAACACAAACGGTCAATGGCGATTTTCCCCTTCCACTTATTCTCAGCGAAGGTCGTATGCAGAGTATGAGTAAAGGATTTAGCAAGCTTTGCTTTCACCGCATTTGTGATAAAACAGCCATCTTGGGTAGAAAAATCTATGGTCAGCTTTTCTCTATCCCATCGCCCATCTATGCTATAGCTGCCAATAGCGCTGCCCTGCGTTCCAAGGAGCTTCGCTGCCCAATTGAGGGTATCACAAGAAAGTGCCTTTCCATGTATACGCCGCTCTTTTGTCTCCAAGTGGATAGTGTCTTCACTTCCTGACGGATAGGAAAGGATCATTGCCATGCTTAAGTGCAGAGGGGAAGCAAAAACACCTTTTATTTGTATATTTTCAGGGCTCGCTTTTGTTTTTTCGAGAAAAGCAACATCCGCACACACATCCATTTTGTGCAAAGGCCCTCGCGCTTTTCCAAGAAATTCCCCTCCTTTCCAGGCAATAGAAAGCAGCGCTGAAAGCTCAGCTCGTCGCTTGGAACCAAAGGCTTTAACAGATAGCGCCTCTGCCGGCTTGTCCAAAAAATAGGCGCGGCTCTCTAACTGCTCTTTCCACCTTCCTTGCCAGCAAAAGGGACGCTGATTCACTTTCCCTTTTAAGGCAAGAGTTTCATCCAAATAGCCCCCAATGGTAAACCGCGTGTTTTGCAGCTGTAAGTCCACTTTGTCCAATACAACCAGAGGATGATGTCTCCCTTTTTTTATGCAAAGGTGCTGCACCTCCCCCTTATAGTCTCCAAAGGCAAGGAAACCCTCTTTTACCGACAAAGCATAGTCGCTTTCTCTTCCATTCCATCTGAAAAATCCGCTTACTTTTCCACCAAGGCTTTGCAAAATACCGGCTGACAATACCCCTTTGGCATGGCATAAGGAGAACTCTCGCGCTTGCACTTCGATAGATAAATCTTTTTCCCCTTTTTCCCAATAGCATTCCAGCAGCGCTCCTTGCTTGCTGCTAATGCTAATCCTACCAACATGTCCTAGGTGTGCATCAAAAGACAGGGGCGCTTCGTCCAGCAGCAGCGTCCCTTCCTCCAAATGCATATCATGTAAGTACAGTTTCGCTCGAGAAAGCTTGCGCAGATGTTCTAAGGGCGTTTGCTTTTTTTCTAATTTTAACGCTACTGTTGGAGCGTGTATTTTTACACGCATCTTGCTTAAAAAAGGCAGGGGGAACTTTACCGTCATGGCAGGTGCCGCGACCTGCATCCCCTGCAGTTGCCCCTTTATATCAGAAAACTGCAAGCCGTAGCCATCCAAAGCCACAGACTTGTATTCAAAAGGCTCGCTCAGCAGAGGAAAAAACTGCCTCGCTAGACAGGGTAGGGCTACTTGCCATAAAGCCAAGCACAAAACAAGGCCAATACTTACGAACGCGATAAACTTTTTCATACCATCCGGTCAATAGAAACGCTTCCCTTCCCGTTCGCGATTATAGCGCACCGCTTAGTAAATTACCAAGTGAACAAATTGCTGCGATAATACCCATTCTCAAATATTTGCAATCATCCTATACTCCAGGTGAGTAGAAAAGAAAAAAGAGTTCGCATGCTTAGGCGCCTTTTAGATGTGTTAGAAAATAGCGATCGCCGTAACATCAAGCGGCTCCGACCTGTGTTTTCTGCGCTGAGTCACTTTCTCTTCGCTCCCGATATACGCACGCATGGCCCCCCACATGTGAGAGATGTAAATGACATCAAACGGTGCATGATTTTGGTGGTAATGGCTTTGCTTCCTTGCACGCTTTGGGGTATTTGGAACTGTGGCGTGCAAGACTATATTTATAGAAATAATGACCCAACGCTTGTTCAAACTTACTTTCTAGCTACAAAGTCTTGGACGGGCTTTTTTAGCTTTGCCTGTGCACACTTTTTTCCTATTTTCAAAAATGGCATCGGCATCTTCCTCCCTCTTCTCCTCCTTTCCTATACGGTCGGAGGATTTTGGGAAGCACTGTTTGCTTGTGTGCGTAGAGAAGCGATTTCTGAAGGCTTCTTAGTCTCTGGCATCTTATTTGCATTGATTCTTCCCCCTTCAATTCCTTACTGGATGGCAATTGTGGGCATTTCAGCCGGCATTGTGATCGGAAAAGAGGTTTTCGGAGGAACGGGGATGAACATTCTAAATCCTGCCCTTGTTTCTCGCTGCTTTTTGTTTTTCGCTTTCCCAGCTCGTATGACAGGGGATGTTTTTGCTACCGCTCAGCTGAAAGCAACGGCTGATGGCGTCTCTACTGCTTCTCCACTTAGCCTATTTAATATTGATCTTGCTATCAAACGGATTCATATAGACGCTATTGCCTACCACTTTCATCAAAAGCCAACGCTATCCAAAACACTTGCAGCAAAGCTCAAACAATGGGGAGAGCTGACTACAGCAGCAGATTGGCAACACTTTATCACAGCGCCCTTAGCAGAAGGAGGGCTCGGCCTAAGCACAGAGCTTTATTCTAATGCTCTTGCCTTCACTAAATTAAAATATGGCTTTGGAGGTTGGACAGACACAAACTTTTTTTTTGGCAATATGATTGGGTCCATTGGAGAAACGTCTACTTTTGCGTGCCTTCTAGGAGCCTTTTTGCTCGTGTACACGGGTGTTGGTGCGTGGCGCACTATGATGAGCGTGGCAGTAGGGGCCTATCTCACTGCGCTACTCTTTAGATGGTCAAGTCACTTTTTTGGCCTATGGGCGCCTGCAAAATTTGACTTTCCTTCGTATAAACACCTGCTTTTAGGAGGCCTTTGCTTTGGGTTAGTGTTTATGGCAACAGATCCTGTTTCCTCTCCTGAGCGCAAAATGGCCAAATGGCTATACGGCCTTTTGATAGGTTTAGTGGTGATGCTCATTCGACTCATTAATCCCGCTTTTCCAGAAGGGGTGATGCTGGCTATTTTGTTTGCTAATGTGTTTGCCCCCTTATTTGATCGTTTTGCTTTGCATATGCTGAGAAGAAAAAGATATGTCAAGTCCACGTAAACCCACTTTCTTATTTACTGCTGCTCTATGTGCTATTAGCGCGGCTTTTTTGGCAACACTTTCTGTCTTGCTGCAACCAAAACAGCAGCTCGCTATTGAGGTGTACAAGAGCAAACAGCTTCTGCAAGCGGCTCTTATTTTAGATAGTAGCGACCATTTTCTTTTGACAGATCGTCAAGGATCGGGTTTTGCCAAATACAGTCTTTCTTCCAAAACGCTTCTCCCATCAAAAGTCGCTGTGAAGGCCTCTTCTAGTACTATCCTTGCCTTTTTTCAAAACCACGTTACTCTGCAATGGGTGGATAACTTAGGCGATCTGCATGCAAAGCCTCTTGATAAAACTCCTACCTATCCTCTATACACTATTACTGAGACGGACAAAGTCATTGCCTACATTATTCCTATTGATGGGTTTGGTCTTTGGGACGCGATCCATGGCTATCTTGCCATACGTCCTGATGGTAACACCGTGATTGGAACGTCTTGGTATGAGCAAAAAGAGACGCCAGGCCTTGGAGGAGATATTGCGCTACATAGCTGGCAAAAACAGTTTTTCAATAAAGTGATTTTTCAACCAGATAACGCGGGAGAAACCCATTTTTCCAGTGCTCCTCTGGGCATCTACATAGTCAAAGGGCGAGTGGAAAATGTGCTTGGCAAGGCTCCAAAAGCAAAAAATGCTGTGGATGGTGTTGCCGGCGCCTCTATCACCATGCAGGGGGTGAGCCAAGCCTACAAAGAAAGTCTTGCGCCGTACCGCCCTTTTTTAATTAAAGCACACAAAAGGTGGCAAAGTGAGCCGAAACCTTAAAAAAATCTATTTAGCACAGCTTTGGGAAAACAACCAAATTTTGGTGGCTATTTTAGGAATTTGTTCCGCTTTGGCTGTGACAATCAAAGTCTCTGTTGCGCTAACGATGGGACTTGCAGTGATTTTTGTAACGGGGTTTTCTTCCTTTTTTGTTTCTCTTTTACGTCACCACACCCCGGAAAATGTGCGTATGCTAACGCAATTGACGATCATCTCTTTGCTTGTAATTAGCGTAGATCAATTTTTAAAAGCGTATCTCTACGACATGTCTCGGATTTTATCTGTATTTGTTGGGCTCATTATTACCAATTGTCTAGTCATGGGACGTGCGGAAAGTTACGCAAAAAACATGGCTCCAATACCTGCTTTTGTAGACGGTGTCGGCGCTGGATGTGGGTACGCTATCGTTCTGCTTATTGTGGCCGCCATTCGGGAAGTTTTTGGTTTTGGCACTTTTTTGGGTATCCCTCTCATTCCAGAAAGCTTTTATGCTTCTGTAGAGCATCCCAACCGGTACGTCAACTCGAATCTAATGGCACTTGCCCCCTCTGCCTTTTTTATTTTAGGAGGACTACTTTGGATTATGAACCATTTTAATAGGGAGTGAAACGATGTGGCTTGGCAACTTTTCTTTTCTCAACCTCTTGGGCCTTAGCATTCAATCTATTTTTATCCAAAATATTTTGCTTTTTACTTTTCTTGGCATGTGCTCTTACCTTGCCTGCTCCAATAAAATTAAAACCGCCAACGGACTTGGAGCCGCTGTTTTTGTCGTTCTAACCCTATCAGGAACGGTAAACTGGTTTGTGCGCCAGTTCATTACAAAACCTGGCAGTCTGTCCTGGTTACGCTTTTTTGGATTTCAAGGCACGCTGCCTGACTTAAGCTTTTTGGAATTTATCTTATTTATTGCTGTCATCGCGGCCATGGTACAAATTTTAGAAATCATCATTGATGTTTTTTCTCCCACGCTATACCGGGCTTTAGGAGTGTATTTGCCCCTTATTACGGTAAATTGCGCGATTTTAGGAGCCTGCCTTTTTGCTGCCGTGCGCAACTACCCACTCATTCCAAATGTTGTATACGTGGCCGGATCCGGCCTGGGATGGTGGCTTGCTATTGTTATTATTGCCACGCTCAGGGAAAAGCTTACCTATTCCAACATCCCAAAAGGGCTAAAAGGGATGGGCATCACCTTTATTCTCACAGGACTTATCGCTATGGCATTTATGGGATTTATAGGTATCAACCTCGATAAAGTAGAGCCACCGTCCACGGATGACACTCAAGAGAGCATGGCCTCATACTCGGCGCGATCTAGTAGTAAAGTCTCCTCTTCTTTACCCTCTATTTCTAATTGGTAAATCCATCCACCAGCCTCTGGCGCCTGGTTTAGCAAAGAGATGTCCTCTTCGAGCGCTGCGTTCACTTTGGTAATGGTCCCAGAAACGGGAGAGTAAATATCCGCTGCTGCCTTTGTGGACTCCAGCACACACACCTCTTGGCCAGCATTGACGTAAGCACCAAGCTTTGGAAGCTCGACATGCACAATCTCTCCAAGCTCTTGCTGCGCATATTTTGTGATACCGACGGTCCCCGTCTTTCCCTCTACTTTTACCCACTCATGTGAATCTGTAAATTGCATCATTCACTCTCCTTTGGTTTCATAACAATAGTGCCCCAGAAATTGGGATAATAGGCCATACGGTGATAACTTGGAGGAAGAGGGAAGTTCTGGCTTTCTTTTCCTGTGCGATTGATTCTATAGGCTAGCCCAAAGCTTGATCTGTCCAATGCAAATCCATAGAGCGAGCAAAACGGGATGTGGATCAGTGTCGTGTACGTTTTACTTTCAAAATGGCTGATGGATAGCAAAGAGGCGCTGTCACAAAGATCTCGTTTTTCTTCCATACGAAGGCGGGTCATTTCTCTACCTGTCTCTTCTTGTGGCAAAAAGGCAAAGTGGTGACAAAAACGGGAGAGTCCCCCGCTAGGAACATCTACCCTTGTATTGATGAAAATTTCAATGCTATCGCCTTCTTCGATCTTTGCGAAGTGACTTTCTCGAAACGGCGCTCTCACATCTACTAACGCATAAAATCCTTCCAAATTCCATCCCATATACAGTTTTGCAAAAGCTGCCTTGAAAAAGGGGGGAGCCACTAACTGCGCGCATTGCAGTAACTTGCGAGCGCGTGGCTTTGATAGATCCAAACTCGGCAAATGCGGGATAGCTATCTCATAAGAAAAAAAGCTTAATAGATCAAGTGGTGGCAGGTCGTTAAGAAGAGCGCTCGTCATCATCCATCCTATCGACGTATATCCCTCCTGCCTTGAGAACATCTAGTAGCTCTTGCATCAATCCATGGACTAGCCCTTCACCGAGTAATGCTTGCCCTTCTAGTAACTTATCGGGCAGAAAAGCCACCTTAGCATCAAACCCTTGCACCTGTGCAAAAGCAAACCTGCTGCTATCCATTTGGACATCTGTCCACTCTCCCTCTTTTTTAGCAAAAAAAGCGCCCGCTTCACTTCTACAAAGTGTCAATGGGCTCTTTTCTAAACGCCATTGATTTTCATAAGTCAGGTCTGCGTCTTCTTGTGGACGCACAAAAGTGTCGTCTCCTTCCATAACC
Organism: Chlamydiia bacterium; assembly: GCA_030430655.1. Lineage (GTDB taxonomy): Bacteria > Chlamydiota > Chlamydiia > Chlamydiales > Simkaniaceae > JAUIKQ01. The sequence continues at coordinate 227 of JAUIKQ010000004.1, read as the reverse complement.
CGATTTTTCACAAACTCTAGATAGGGACGCAAGGCATGCCGTGCATAAAAATCGGGATGCTGGTCTTGATCGACGCCTGCACTAGTAGCAATTTGTTCACACACATTTGCGTAGTAACGCCTTGCTACTTTCTCTTTGACTTCGCTAAAGGCCTTCCAATCCCCTTTGCTTGTTTGAAACGTGGCAGGATCACTCCCTCGCATTTGTCTATACTGCTCTTGTAGGAA
>JAUIKQ010000071.1 GCA_030430655.1 Chlamydiia bacterium | reverse complement strand
CCAGACCCATTTCCGTGCAGGTGGAGGCATCCATCTAGCCTATTTAGAAAGCAGGCGTTTGATAGACACGAGGTATAAATCCTTTACCCACAAAATCAATCCCTTACAGCGCACGCTGTTGAACCTGGAAAAAAAACGGCTACACTCTCCTGACCTTAAAAAGTTTATTACAAACTCGAAGATGGTACAGCAGCAAGCCATACAGCATTATAACATTCCAAAAGGAAAAACCGCTGTCGTTTACAACGGGGCGCCTTGGAAAGAGCTAGCCATCCCTTTTCAGCAATGGCCTTCGCAAAAAATCGCCTTTGCCAAAAAGTGTAGCCTGGATCCACAAAAATACCATTTTTTATTTGTGGGACACGGATACATGCGTAAAGGCCTAATGCCTCTACTACACGCACTGACAGCTCTACAAAAAGCAACATTTCATCTTTCCGTCTTAGGAAAAGAAAAAAACCTCCCCTTCTTTAAAAAGCAGGCAAAAAAGCTAGGTCTGCAAGAAGCCGTCACCTTTTTTGGGCCACAAAACCCTACGCCCTTTTATCAACTCTGCGACGCCCTTGTCATTCCCTCTTTTTATGACCCTTGCGCTAATGTAACATTAGAGGCACTGGCCATGGGATTATGGGTTGTCTCTTCTCTCTTCAATGGGGGCCATGAACTGCTCAATCGAGAAAATGGCCGTGTCTTCACACATTTTTGCCCTGGCAATATAGCAGACCACCTAAAAGCGATCATGCAGACACCAAAAACAGAAACTAGCGCGCAGGCAATAAGAGCGCAAATAAAGCATCTGCAATATGATACGCAGCTCAATCAAATGGTAGACATCATTTTCTCATGAATCAGAAATTAATAACTTATCTACTAATACGCCTACTTACTTATCCCTTTCGGTTTTGCTCTTTTAAAATCTTGCACTTTATAGGGAAAGGACTGGGCGCTTGCATATTTTTTAGCTCACGTAAAATACGCAAACGGATACTTGCAAACCTTCTTTTGGCTGATCTTCAATCTTCGCACCAAAGCCAATGGAAGCTGGGAAAAAGATCCTGCCAACATCTTTGCATTACACTGCTGGAATATGCCAAGCTCTCCTATGTTACAAACTTAGACCCTTTCCTTGTCCGAGAAAACACGGAAATAGCTACAGAGCTATATAAAAAAGGGCAAGGGATTATCTTTTTCTCAGGACACCAAGCAAACTGGGAGCTGCCTTTCCTAGATGGAATGACCCGTATGCAGGGGATCGCCATCGGACGGGTCTTGTCAAACCCCTATCTCAACAAATGGGTAAACAGCATTAGAGAACGATTTGGTGGAACAATCGTTCCCCAAAGCTCTGCTATTAAAAACGCCTTAAAAGCGCTTAAGCAAGGACAAGTGGTAGGCATCGTAGGAGACCAGGGATTTCCCTATAAAGCCGCTTTTGCTTACCCCTTTTTAGGGAGGCGTGCGTGGACCTCTACTATGCCAGCTTTACTTAGCTACAAAACAAAGGCGCCAATCATTGTCATCACAAGCAGGCGAGAAAAAGAGCATTACTACATACATTATAGCGACCCCATTTACCCCAAAAAAAACCACTACAAACCGCTTGAAATACAAAGGCTAATGACAGCCATTTTATGCACTTTTGAAAAGAGCGTGCGCAAGCATCCCGAGCAGTGGCTATGGATGCATAATCGATGGAAACAGCCTTTGCCCTACCACCTGCTTTATAAGTTTCGCTTTGAATCCCTCCTCATCATTTTGCCAAAAGTGCCCGCTTTTGAAAAAGAAAAAATAGAGTGGTTAACCGCCCTTTTCCCTCACCGATTCATTACTTTTTTATCCCCGAAACAGAGCAGTGGTCTATTTAAAAACGAAGAAGTGATTTATTATAATAGCTACAAAGAGTGCTATTTAAAAAATGCCTATCGATTCAAACTCGTGCTGAACCTTACGTCTTGCGCGAATATCACTCGTTATTATCGCAAATATGCAAAAAGCGTTGTCCGCTTTAATGCAGATAGTTCATCTTGGAAGGACGTATTGCAGCAAACATTTTGTCACAAAGACCGGCTTTTTGGCCTGTTTGCAACCTGAAGTTTTTAAGCAAATGGTTAACCGTTACTATGTAGACAGCCCGCTCTTGCTCGGCACACAAGTGGCTCTGGAGCAAAATGAAGTGCGCCATTTGCGAGTGATGCGCAAAAGAGTCGGAGACTGCATTGAGATAATCAATGGAAAAGGGGTACTTGCCATCGGAAAGATCACCTCTTTAGACAGTCAGAGCAGCTGGTGCCACCTTGTTCATACCGAAAGGCAAAACAGCTCCTCTTCCCTTATCCTCATACAGGCGCTGGCAGCTTTTAGCAAGTTGGAATGGATTGTAGAAAAAAGCACTGAGCTTGGGGCAACAAAAATACAACTTTTTCCAGCAGATCAAGGACAAACACATACCCTTTCTAATGAAAAACTACAAAGACTGCGCCGCATTACCATTGCAGCGGTAAAGCAGTGTCAGCGTCTTGATGTCCCTACCATAGAAACAGTCCCAGCCTTATGTAAAATACCTCGGCCGGAAGGAACACTGTTTTATGGAGATAGAGAAGGTAACTACATAGAAAAGCTTACCAGCAAGCCAGCGCCCTATCACTTCTGCATTGGGCCCGAAAGCGGATTTTCTCAAAAAGAGCGCTTGTATTTATCGCACACGTGGAAAGCATTACCTATTCGACTGCATCCTAATGTGTTAAGAACAGAAACGGCCGCTGTAATAGCAACGGCCGTTTTATCGTGGAAACTCAATTGTGAAAACTAAAAAGGGTTTAGTTAGCGTGATCTAGCAAGTTCTGCTCACGGTTACCGCCCTCTTGCATAAACTGCTGCTCTAAACGAAATTGTCCTTCACTTTGCTTAATTTTTTCTTGAAAAGCGTCCATATCAAAAGCCTGATTTGCCTGTTGATGTAAAGAAAGGGACTTAATTGTATTATCTTCACTAATCACAAAATCACACTTTAGTAGTTTCATACGCGTCCTTTTACCACTTTCAAACTCTGCATTTTTAAATTTGTTAGGCTTTTCCAAATAAAGGCGACGTAAAAATTTTCTTCCTCTTTCTACTAAAGCATTTTCTGCATAAATATGTAGAAAAGGAAGTTTTGAATTATGAAATTTGTTAATTAAATGATTTTTATATCCAAATACATCTAACACACGTCCTACTTCTAACATCAAACGTTTATCCCGCAAGTCAAAGATAATGAACTGACAATTGATAGTGCGGTATTTTACTTCTGACTCTAACCGCTCAGATAATTGATGCACAGAGTACTGGATTTTTTTACACAGGTACTCTGAATTTAATAGTTTCTCTGAAAAACTCATTTATTTCTCCCCAATTAATTATTAATATAATATTTATTATAACTTTATTATACACTATAGCTTATTTAATTTAAAATTTTTATTTTAATTATAGTCAATTATTTATATAGTCAAGAGGGGGGAAATCTTATCCTATTTATTATAAATAACTTAAGTATATTTTTTCCCTATTTGAGAGAAATACAAGAAAAGCTCTTTTCTCTGTAAGAATTGTAAACTTTCTGCTAGAATGCCATCAAAAAAGGAGTCATTATGTATCCTCTTCGTGCGATCTTTTGCTGCGGAAAGCCATATCCTGGGTATGAAGAACTAACCCCGGGCAAGCTAAAGAAGGATCAAGCCTCCATTCCTGCTAAGCAGAGCCACTTTCAAAACTTGCTCAATGATGCAGCAAGGCACACGGCCGAGGTAGCAGCTGCGTACCTCAGCGCCTATAAATTAAACCTTGATCATCAATACGCAGAATTAATGCAATCTTATGACAAAATGCTAATTGAAAAGTTTTCAAGCGACCCAAAGTTGCAGAATGTAGTATTGGGGGCGATATGCAGCAGCTCCGAAAAACAAAATAGCAAAGCTATGCATGATTCGTTGAGTCTCCACTTATTTACTCTTTTTCGAGTGAATCACTTTAAAATAAATCTAAATTTTATGCATAGTTCTCGAGGCCAGGTGACTGATCATTAAAACAAGTATTTGAATATAAAATTGCTGTTATAGCAAGCCTATTTGATCTAACTCGAACAAGGAGTATAATATAGGTTTTAGTTTTTAAAAAAATAGAGGACCCTTGACAACCGTCTTGCAATACACGTGACTCCGTGGTGTCGATCATGTTTGTTGTTTTCATTAGAGTCTTGTGGTGTTTTCTATGGCAGACAAAGGGGCACTTTCGTCTTCAACTCTTCAAGGATACTCTGAGAACCTGGCAAATTTACAACGAGCGGCCCTAACCACTGGACCCATGTTTTTGAAACGTAACCGATCATTTTCTCATCAAAGAAGTCTGTAGGCCCTGTAAATGAAACTTGTTTGTGAGAGCACTTCAGAGGCAAATTTTCTTTGATGGCTTCAAAGTTGATCCCTTTTTCAAACATGCCAAAAATTCGCCACAAGTCATAATAGTCTCTAGCGCGTGACCGACTCCAATCCCGCTCATGCAGTTTCTTTGTGTGTTGTAAAATGGCTCGGAGCTTTTCAAGAATGATCTCCTCCAAAGAGTAGAGGTTCATTTGCAAGTCAATTGGCTCACCGTAAGGATGGATAAGACTTTTTAAGACCGGCTCTAGCAAAACCGTTTCATTGCATGAAATTTCAATCATCGCTCTTGTAAGAGGTTGAGACTGCCATGGAAATTGCGCGCCCACGACAAAAGCCTGTTGCCCTTCTGGATGAGGCATTTTCTCCTCATATTTTTTCACATAAAGTCGAATTGGAGCAAACTCTCGCATTTGCGTTTCCGCATGCTTGCATGCTTCGGTGATACTTTGCCCCAAATTCTCTGGAAGCTCTCCCTTTGTAGAAAAGTCGAGATCTTCAGAAAATCGATACTCTCCAAAATATCCCTTTTTAAGAGCCGTTCCTCCTTTAAATATCAGGCTCGACTTCAATCCAGGGTGCTCAAAAATACCTACGAGAAGCCAAGAGAGAAGGTAATCTTGTTGGACAACATCGAGCCTTAAAGAGGTCTGTTTAGAGACTTCCTCAAGCCGTTTACGCAGTGGTTTAAAAATCATCATACTCCCATGTTTTCTTGGATCATCCATTTTTTGTTACAAGGACCCTTTAGCGGTCCAGAAGGATCAAGTACGCGGTACCCCTTAATAGGAAGGTGTAATAACTCTTGCAATTGAAAGTCTTTGGCGCCAAGGTTTTCGAGAATCCATCCCAATCGTTTTACCACCGATCGATTTAGTCTTAAAGCGTATTGAATAATGCGCTCTAAGTTCATGTGAGCATAGTGCATTTTAAAAGCATGTAACACCTCTTGAAAATCACCACAATACTGAGGAGTCATGAGTCCATCTAAAAGAGTTCTTTCGGGGTCGGTCATCTGAATTTGCGCCTCACCTACCCATATTTTTTCAATGCCGAAATACAACTGGTTTTTCATTTTGATGAAGCGATACTTCTCTTTAGGAATAGATCGAGGAATCGAACTTGAACTTGGGGTAATGGCAAAGATTGTATTGGGAATTTGCTGAGTGAGATGGTGGTGATGCATCGCTGTCCAATGGCTAATCGCACAGGGAGCTACTAGAGCCATTGCAATTTCGAAATCATGAGGTGGTTCTCCAAAGCCAGATTCTGCAGTAAGAGCATATACCCTTCTTTTTACGCGTATAATCCAGTTTTCTTTTACCAAATGATGAAGCGCCTGGGTGGTGTAATCAGGGTTGAGCTTGAGCTCGCATGCGGCTTCCTTCGCTTGCTGAACCGTAAAGAGTTTGAGCCCAGAAGCAGCGAGATGGCGTAAAAGTTTAAGACCTACCATCGATTGTTTCATTCCTTCAATATATTATAAGTGTCAATAATTCGCCATTGGCTAATTTTCGACACACGAAATCTATTAGAAACATAGAAGAAGAATGCTTCCAGCCTCTTCTATGTTAAAGGCTATGTTTATTTAAGCAATTCATATTAAGTAAGATAAGAATATAAAAAAGAGATAGTCCCTATACGCTGCTTAGATTCACTTTATTATTTTGTATAAAGGCTTCTCACTTTGGAGGTCGTTAGAAAAAGTGGAGCACTTCTCGCAAACTTCATTCATAACCAACTAAAAATCAAACATATTTAGATAAATATATAGGAGATTTTCGGAGCTGTTCCCGGTAAAATTTTAACTCATTAGTTATGAAAAATTTAAGAAAGGTGTAGAATTTTCTTTTCGCAAACTATTTGCAGTCAAGGTGGGAAAAAGCATTTTCTTTACGCCCATGGTGGGAAGAAATATAGCACACGAAATTGCTAGCAAGTCAAGAATGATAGCCGCTGTTGCTTGTTTTGGAATGCTCTCGACAGCTTTTTTAATCCCTGACTTTGGGGAGGAAGAGCCATCTTTGTACCAAAAAGTCGCTACCCATGGGAAGCAATTTGTAGGACTTGCCGGAGCTTCTCAACTTGCGGCCCTCGTAGCAAAAGGAGTTTTTGATGCGGCGCGAGACACCTACTATCTAAGCGGGTTAGAATACGCTAAGAAATCTTTCTTTTTCTCCTCTGAAATATTTTCATTGCAAAAACCTAAAAATGACTAAATAGATCTGACCACCATCTTATTGGTGGTCCCGCTAATGCCAAAAGGGTCCCCTATTGTGATTACCACTAGATCCCTTTGGACCACAATTCCTTTGTCTAAGCTAAATGCGCGCAGTATCTCGAAACCTTCTTGGCTATTACGCGCTTTTTGATGCACAGGCACTACTCCCCACTGGTAGGAAAGTTGATGGTAAGTGCGCTCATCACATGTGAGCGCGATAATCGGGATTTGAGGACGGAAGCGAGAAAGCAGGCCAGCTGTGAAGCCTTGGCTCGTAAAAACAAAAATCGCTTTTGCCCCCAAAGTATAAGCCGTTTTAATGGAAGCAAAGGCAACTGCAGAAGAAATATCGGAAAAAGTTTGCTTACCAATGTCTCTATGAAAAAAATCGATATAGTTAAAATCTGCCTCCGTGGCAACAGCAATCTTTTTCATCATCTGCACAGCAGCAACGGGATATTTACCAGCAGCAGTCTCACCAGAAAGCATCATACAAGCGGTGCTGTCCCAAACGGCATTTGCTACATCAGAAGCCTCTGCCCTCGTTGGCCTTGGATAATAAATCATCGATTCGAGCATCTGCGTTGCTGTAATCACAGGCTTATACGCTTCATAGCATTTGCGTATCATCATTTTTTGTAGAGTCGGTACTTGAGGCAGAGGAATCTCTACCCCCAAATCTCCCCTGGCAATCATAATGCCATCTGCCATCTCCAAGATAGAATCGAAGTGCTTCACGCCTTCTACGCTCTCTATCTTGGCAATCACTTTGATAGCATCGCTGCTGTGCTTCTTTATTATCGCCCGAATCTG